>CAXUIE010000029.1:0-7442 GCA_964250825.1 uncultured Acidisphaera sp.
CGAGAAGGCGCACCGGCCGGACAACCCGATCGGGCGCAAGCCGGAATGGATCAGGGTCAAGGCGCCGACCCACCCGATCTATCACGAGACCCGCGCCCTGATGCGGGAGAATCGTCTCGTGACGGTCTGCGAGGAAGCCGCGTGCCCGAACATCGGCGAATGCTGGTCCCAACGCCACGCCACCATGATGATAATGGGCGACACCTGCACGCGGGCGTGCAGCTTCTGCAACGTGCGCACCGGCCAGCCGGAGGCGCTCGACGCCGATGAGCCGGCGCGCGTTGCGGATGCGGTGGCCAAGCTTGGTTTGGGGCACGTCGTGGTGACGTCCGTCGACCGCGACGACCTGCCCGATGGCGGTGCCGCGCATTTCGCCGCCGTGATCGGCGCGATCCGCGCCGCAGCGCCCGATACCAGCATCGAAGTGCTCACCCCGGATTTCCTGCGCAAGCCGGGCGGCGCCGAAACCATCGCCGAAGCGCGGCCCGACGTGTTCAACCACAATCTCGAAACGGTCCCGCGGCTGTATCCGACGATCCGGCCGGGTGCCCGGTATTTCCAGTCGCTCCGCCTGCTCGATTGGGTCAAGCGGCTGGCGCCGTCCGTGTTCACCAAATCCGGCATGATGGTGGGACTCGGCGAGGAGAAAGGGGAGGTGGCCCAGGTGATGGACGACCTCCGCATCGCCGACGTCGATTTCCTCACCCTGGGGCAATACTTGCAGCCGACGGTCAAGCACGCTGCCGTCGCCTCATTCGTGTCTCCCGAGGCGTTTGGCGACTACGCCTCGCTTGCGCGCGCAAAAGGCTTTCTCATGGTTTCGGCGACTCCGCTGACGCGCAGCTCGTATCACGCGGACGCCGACTTCGCCCAGTTGCGGGCGGCCCGCGACGCCCGTCTCGCGTCAACCTAAGATGCCGACCCACGCCGAGCACAAGATCGTCCCCTATACCCCGGACCAGCTGTTCGATCTGGTGGCGGACGTCGGCCGCTACCCCGAGTTTCTGCCTTGGTGCGTCGCCGCCCGCGTGCACACCCATACCGAGCAGGAACTCGTCGCGGACCTGACGATCGGCTTCGGCCCGTTCCGCGAAAGCTTCACGAGCCGTGTTGCTCTCGACCGGCCTTCCAAGGTCAGGGTGCGGTACGAAAACGGCCCGTTCCGCTATCTCAATAATCAGTGGGAGTTCAAGCCGCATCCGCAGGGGTGCCAAGTCAACTTCTTCGTCGATTTCGAATTCCGCTCCCGCGTGCTCAAGGCGGCCATCGGCGTCGTTTTCAACGAAGCCGTGCGCCGGATGGTGAACGCTTTCCTCAAACGCGCGCGCGACAAGTATGGGCCGCCGTCCGGCACCGTTGCCGTGACCCGTCCGCGAGAGCCGGTCAAGGGCTGACCGCCCTCGGATGGGCCGCGCGGCTGTGTCGCTCCTCGTGCTGCTCGTCGCTCTGGCTTCGGCGAAAGCCGCCGTGCCTGCTCGCCCCGCGTCGCGCGGCGTGGTCATAGCGAATTGGGCGCCGCGCCCGATCCGCGAGCTTTATCTTTCGGCGGCGAGTTCGCAGGATTGGGGCGTGGATCGTTTGGAGGGGCGCGCCATCCCGATTGGCGACGACGTGAGGCTATCCTATGGCGGGGCGTGTCGGGCCGATCTGCGGGTCGTGTTCGACAACGGGGGTGCGGAGGAGCGGCACGACATCGACCTCTGCGGTGGTCGTTACGTTGGCATCCGTCCGGGCTGGACCACGGCCGACGATGCGGCCGGGCTGACGCCGCCCGCGCTGGTGCCCGTGCGCAACCGTTCCGGCCGCACCATGGCGCGGCTTTACCTTTTCCCCGACGGCGCCGCCGAAGAGGGGGCCGACCGGTTGGGTCACGGCGTGCTGCCCGACGGCGAGGAGATCGACGTACTGCGCCCGCTCGCCGCCACCTGCGACTTCGCGCTTCGCGCGGTGTTCGAGGACGACGCAGCCGAGGAGCGCTACGGCGGCATTGATCTCTGCCACTATCGCGGGATCATGGTCGAGCGTCATCCAAGTCCTCACTGAACTCCGGAGTTCCGCCGATGTTCGCCCCGCCGCGTCACGATCCCGCGCTGCCGCCCATCCGGGTCAATCTGTTCTCGGACACGCAAACCAGGCCGTCCGCCAGCATGAAACAGGCGATGATGGAGGCGGAGGTCGGCGACGAGCAATACGGCACGGACCCGACCGTCCACGGGCTGAACGACCGGATGGCGGCGCTGCTCGGCAAGCAGGCGGCGATGTTCCTGCCCAGTGGCACCATGTGCAACCAGGTCGCCATTCTGACGCATTGCCGCCCCGGCGACGAAGTGCTCGCGCACCAGACGGCGCACATCATCACCAGCGAGGGCGGCGGGCCGGGGGCGCTCGCCGGCGTTATGGTCACGGGGCTGCCCGGCGAGCGCGGCCAGTTCGACGTGAGCACCCTGCAGGGGGCGTTGCGGACCCGCACGCGGTATTCACCGCCGCAAACCCTGGTCGCGTTCGAGCAAACCCACAACCAGGGCAGCGGCGCGATTTGGCCGATCGCCAAGCTCGACGCGGTGGCCAGCGCCGCCCACGCGGCGGGCATCCCGACGCACATGGACGGCGCGCGCTTGATGAACGCCGTTGTCGCGGCGGGCGTGTCGGCCTCGGACATGGTGGCGGGCATGGACAGCGTTTGGCTCGACTTCACCAAGGGCCTCGGGGCGCCGCTTGGGGCCGTCCTTTGCGGTTCGGCCGATTTCATCGGCGCCGCGTGGCGTTGGAAGCAGCGGCTCGGCGGCTCGATGCGGCAGGCGGGGCTTTGCGCCGCAGCCTGCCTTTATGCGCTCGACTACAACATCGACCGGCTCGCCGTCGACCACGAGAACGCGCGCGTGCTGGCGCGCGGGCTCGCCCAGATCGAGGGCTTCGCGGTGGAGGAACCGGAAACCAATCTCGTGTTCTTTGACACTTCCCGCGCCGGAATCCCGGCTGACGACCTAGCGGCGAGGTTGCGTCTGGAAGGAGTGCTGATCTCGGTGACGAGCAAATGGCGAGCACGGGCCTGCACGCATCTCGACGTTAATCGCGCCGGGGTCGAGCAAGCTGTTGCGATCATGCGACAGGTGATGTCCGCAGTGCCACGATGACAAACTTGACACGAGAAAACGCTTTACCGGGCGACTATGGTGCGCCGTCTACAACCTGGAACAGGACCATGCGCTACATTCTTCCAATCCTCGCGGTCTCGCTTTTCGCCTTTGGGGCGCAGGCGCAGACCTCCACCCAGACGACACCAGCCCCCTCAACCCCGGCCGCCACCGCGCCCGCGGCTACCGAGCCGGCCACTCCCGACACTGCAGCCCCTGCGCGTCACGCCCGCTCGCACATGACTCTGCAGCAACGGTTCGACCAGGCGAACACCACCCATGACGGGCATCTGACGCTCGACCAGGCTAAGGCCGGCATGCCTATGGTGGCCAAGCATTTCGACGCGATCGACAAGGACAAGAAGGGCTACGTCACCACCGAGGATATCCATAGCTACATGGCGCAGCGCCGCGCCTCTCATCACGCGGGATCGCGCCACACGTCGTCGCCTTCGTAGTGCTGTCCTGGCTCAGCCGTGCCTTCGCCCTTATGCGGGGGAGGGCACGGCAGACCGCGCTTCGGCGAGCCCCCAGCCGAGCAGCAGGAACAACCAGCCTCCCATCGGCAGCGCGCTGAACGCGCTCGTGGACGCGATCGGCCAGAGTTGGATCAGCACGGCCGCGAACAGCCCCACCCTCAGCGGGTCGGGATCGCGCCAAATCCCGTTTGCGAGCGGCGCCATCCAGGCCAGCACCAGGGCAACAAACAATAGCAAGCCGGGGACGCCGCCGTTATCCAGCGCTTCGGCGTAGAAATTGTGCGGGTGCTGGGTGCAGATCGTCGCAGCCCCGCCGTCCGCGATCTCGCCGCCGATCGACGGGCGGAAGTAACGCGGCGCCTCGCAGCCGTGCCGGAAGCCGTCAAACCCGAGCCCGGTCCAGGGATGCTGCCACCCGATCTCGATCGCGCGCGCATAAAGCAGCCCGTAATGGCTTACAGCGAAATCGCCCATCTGTTGCGAGAATCGCACAACCAAGCGTTGATGGCTGATCGGCGCGATCACGACCGAGGCGGCGATCAGCGCGCCGCCGGCGATGACCGCCACCGCCACGAGTGGCCGCAACCGCTCGAGAAACATCGCCGCGATCGCCATCCCGAGGATGACCAAGATCAGCGGCATCCGTTGACTGATGAGCACCATCACGCAAACGGCGCCGAGCAGAAGCGCGCCGGCGGCGAGCGCGGGCCATAAGCGGCGACGTTCCAGCAATGCCCCGATTGGTGGCAGCAGCGCGGGAAGCAGGATGCGCGACAGCGGCGGCCCGGCGCGTGGCTTGCCGAACGGGCCGGTGAGCTCGCCCGCCGGTCCACGCGGCCAGCCGAACAAGTTGCGGCCCACGGCAAGCTGGAACACGCAGTGGCCAGCGATCCACAGCGCGCAAGCGGCGATGACGCGAAACATCCAGCGCCGCGCGGGGCCGTCCCGCAACGCGAAACGCTCGAGTGCGGCGACGAAGATGAAGAATCGGAGTTGCAGCAGGCCGGGTAGGATGCCGCCGCCATGCGCGACGAGCGAGCAGGCCACCGTCCACCCCCACCACGCGAGCGCCCACGGGAACCAGCCGGTCCGGAGCCAGCGCCATTCCCCGCAGCCAAAGCTGGCGAGCAGGAAACAGCCGTCGGTCACGGCGATCGTGCCCTCGGCGATGCCGTGGCCGTGCATCAGGAACATCGGCGTCAGCAGCGCCGTGAACGTGGCGGTCCGGCGCAAGGTGCCCGCGCGCTCGCCTTCCTGTTCCGGCACAAGGGCCGGGGTAACGGGCATCCCCTTCATCGGCCGGTTCCTGCCAAGGCGAGTGTGGCGGGGCAACCCGCTAGACGGCGGCGCGGACAAGCGCCAGCGCGTGCGCGACGGTCGCCAAGCGGATGGCCGTTCGATCACCGGGGAACACCCGTCGTCCGGTTTCCGCCCGGCCGTGGCGTCGGGCGAGGCCGAAGCAGACCAGGCCGACCGGCTTGGCTACCGTGCCGCCGCCCGGCCCCGCCACACCCGTGACCGAGACGGCGATCGTCGCCCGGGAGTGCCGGATCGCCCCGGCGGCCATCGCGCCCGCGACCTCTTCACTGACCGCGCCCTTGGCGGCGATGAGCGTGGGCGGCACGTCGAGCATTTCACTCTTGGCTTCGTTCGAGTAGGTGACGAAGCCGCGATCCACCACGTCGGATGATCCGGCGATGGCGGTCAGCGCCGCCGCGATCAGGCCTCCTGTGCAGCTCTCGGCGGTGGCGACCGTGACGCCGCGCGCCCGGCAGGCGGCGAGCAGCGCCTCCGCTTCCTCAAGCAGGTCGGCGTCGATCAAGTCTTGGGTCATGGCGCGGCGGCCTCGATCAGGCCGGAGTCGATCTCTCCCAGAAACAATTTGCAGTCCCGCTCGTTTTGGTCGGCGTAGGCCATGGCGAACTCCGTGATGGCCGCGTCCAGCGTATCGCTGCCGCTGCCCATATAGCCCGAAAGAAGTGCCGCGTCCCACGAGCGGGCGTGAGGTCAAGACGCTGAGCGAAAGCGTGCGGGCGGCGCCGCCCTCGTTCAGCCGAGCAACGCCGGCCAGCGGGACCGCGCGGCCCAGAGAATGCCGGCCGCGATGCCGCCGGCGATCAGGTCATCGGCCATGATCCCGGCCGCCCCCGGCTGGCGGTCCGCCCAGCCGACGGGTCCCGGTTTGGCGACATCGAGCAGGCGAAACACGAGAAAGGCCGCCCCCAGCCCCGCAGCCGTCGGCCGGGCGAGCCCGAGCAGCGCCATCCATTGTCCGGCCACCTCGTCGATCACGACCCAGCCCGGATCACCCTCCACGCGGGCCGCCTGCACGGACCAAAGCCCGCCAAGGCTCGCCAGCAGGATCGCGGATGTGAGAGCCAGCGCCGGCAACTGCATCAAGCCGTAGCCGAGCGCCAGCGCCGCCAGCGAGCCGGCCGTTCCTGGCGCGAACGGCACCCGGCCCACGCCGAAGAAGCCTGCGATCCAACGAGCCACGCGGGGCGGCGTCATCGCGTGAACGCCGCCAGCATCACGGGCGTCGCACTGCCCGCCCGCGCGCGATAGATCACGGCGTTCTCCAGCACGCGCTGCACGTAGTTGCGTGTTTCATAGAACGGTATGAGCTCGATCCAATCGAGGATGTCGGCGCCCGCGCGCGGATCCCCATTTTCTTCGACCCACTCCCGGACGCGGTTCGGCCCGGCGTTGTAGGCGGCCAAGGCGAGCGGCAAGGAGCCGAACCGCGTCGAGAGCTCCGCCAAATAAGCCGTCCCCAGCCGCATGTTGAGTTGCGGATCGGCCGTAAGCGCCGCGAGCGTGCTCGGTTGGCCGATCTGCCGCGAAACCGTTTCGGCGGTCGCCGGCATCAATTGCATGAGCCCGCGCGCCCCCGAAGGGCTGACGGCTTGTTCGTCGAAGCTGCTTTCCTGGCGCATGAGGGCCAGCACGATCGCTGGGTCGAGGCGGGCGGCCTCGGGCGGCGTCCACGGCGCGGGCCAGCCGGCCTCGGGCAGCATGAGCCCGTCGCGGCCCATCCGCCGCGCTATGGCCACGGCCATCTCCGGCATTCCGAGCGCCATCCCGAGACGCGCCGTCACGACGCGCTGCGCGGGTGAGGGGGCGTCGTCATCGGCGCGCAGCAGGAAGGCGTGAGCGCGGCGCGGCTCGCCCCAGGCAACGAGGCGGGCGGCGGCCCGCGCCATCTCGGTTCCGGCAAGATCCAGGGCCTGCTCGCGGGTCCAGGCCGGATCGCGGGCGGACCGAATTTGCTGGCCAAGCGCGATCTGATCGGGGTCGAGCGCCAAGGCCGCGAGCTGGCCGTAGAAGGTTGTCGGCCATGCGGCCGCGAGCCGATACTCCGCCTCGGGGTTGCCGCCCGCTTCCGCCTCCGCCCGAGCGAGCCAGTAATGCGAGCGGCTTTGGGTCAGCGCTGCTTTCGATGCTTTGGCGAGTGCCTGGAAGTGCGGGATCGCGGCGGCGGGGTCGTGCAGGCGGCGGAGCGCGATGAAGCCGGCCAGGAACTCGGCGTCCAGGGCTTGCTCGACCGGCAGGGGGCCGTGGGCGTCCGCGAGGAGGTAGGCGTCCCCATTCCTGCCGCCTTGGAGGAGACAGCGGGCGAGCCGGCTACGCTCGGACCAGAAGCCGCCCAGCCGCTCGGGCGCCGCATCTTTCTGCGCGTCGATTCCGTGCGCGAGCCAAAGGTCGCGCGCCTCGTCCAGCCGATCGCGCCGTCGAAGCCAAGCCGCGTGATCGAGCACGAGCCCCGGGTGGCCCCCCCGCGGAGGGGGGGGGGCCGGCACCGTTGGTTTACCCCCGGGGGTGGGGGCGC
>CAXUIE010000029.1:7452-17928 GCA_964250825.1 uncultured Acidisphaera sp.
GCGCGTGCCACCCCACGCCGGGTGACCCCGCCCGAGCCCCGGGGCCCGGCCGGGCTATGGGGGGGCGACGGCAAGCTTGGATTCCGCCGCGGGATCGTCGCGCCGGAAGGCGAGTCGAGCCTGCGCCAGGGGACGCAGCCCGGGCTCGAGCCGGGCGGCCTGTCGCGCGGCCGCTTCCGTGTTGCCCCAAGCCAGAAACTGGAAGCGCGCCCATTGGTCTTCGTGGGTGAGGATCGCGCCCCAACGGGCGAGGAACGCCGTTTCCAACTCGGGAGCCGAGACGGCGCTGATCCACGCTGTCCGAACGGCGCGCGCGGCATCCTCTGGGCGGCCGGCGGCGGTGTAGGCCTCCGCGCAGCGGAGCAGGGCGCCTGCGATCCGAGGCGGCCCACGCTCGCACTGCGCCAAAGCCACCGTCTGGTCGGGCTCGTTAGCCAGCGCCTCCTCGCGCCTTTGCTCCAGCCGGCCCTGACCCGGCCAACCTGGATTGGCGCTGGCCCAAGCGGCGATTTCCGCCGCAGAGGCGGCGTGGGGGGCGAGCAGGCGGAAATACGTGACCAGTTTGCCGGCGACCGGGTCCGCGCTTTCCGCGGCCTCCCTTTGCGCATCCTGCCATCGGTCTGCGCGCACCGCGTCCATCGGGCCTGGATTGCAGGCCGCCGCAAGCCACGCGACGAGCAACGGGCCCGGCCAGGAACGCATGACTCTCTCTAGCCCAGCGCGGCTTGCGGCGCAGCAGCCCGACGCCTAGCGTTGAACGCTAGCCAGGGATGGAGATTGTCATGTTCAAGGGATCGCTCGTCGCGACGATCACGCCGATGCGCGCGGACGGGTCGGTTGATGAGCGCGCCTATGCCGAGTTTGTCGATTGGCAGATCAATGAAGGGACGCATGGCATCGTCCCGGCCGGCACCACCGGCGAATCCCCGACATTGAGCCATGACGAGCACAAGCGGGTGGTGGAAATAGCGGTGGAAGTTGCGCGCGGCCGAGTGCCCGTGATCGCGGGGGCCGGCTCCAATTCCACCGACGAGGCGATCGATCTCGCCCGTCACGCCAAGGCCGCCGGCGCGGACGCGACCCTCGTGGTCACACCCTACTACAACAAGCCGACCCAGGAGGGTTTGTATCTGCATTTCACCGCCATCGCCGACGCGGTCGACTTGCCGATGCTGATCTACAACATCCCCTCGCGAAGCGTGGTCGACATGAGCGTGGAAACCATGGCCCGGCTGGCGCGGCACCCCAATGTGGTGGGTGTGAAGGACTCGACGGCGAACCTCGCTCGCCCGCTTCACACACGGCGGAGCTGCGGCGCAGGCTTTTGCCAGCTTTCCGGCGAGGACCACACGGCCGTCGCGTTTCTCGCCTCCGGCGGCGACGGCTGCATCAGCGTCACCGCCAACGTCGCTCCCAGGACGTGCGGCGAGATGCACGTCGCTTGGCAGGAAGGGCGGGTGAACGACGCCATTACGATGCAGGACCGGCTCGTGCCGCTGCACGACGCCCTGTTCAGCGAAACCAGCCCAGGCCCGGTGAAGTACGCGGCCAGCCTGCTTGGCCGCACCACGGCCCGGTGCCGGCTTCCGCTGGCGCCGGTTTCGGAGCCGACCCGGGGGCGGGTGCGCGAGGCCATGACGGAAGCGGGCTTGCTCAACTGACGTCGGACGCGCACATGAACCGTTCATGGCAGAACAGAAACGCCCGAAGAAGGGCCTGATTGCGCACGGCATCGCGGCGCAAAACCGCAAGGCGCGGTTCGATTACACGATCAAGCAGACGGTGGAAGCGGGCCTTGTCCTAAAAGGGCCCGAGGTGAAGTCGCTCCGCCTCGGCCGCGCCACGCTCAACGAGGCCTGGGCCGGCGAGCGCGACGGCGAGATGTGGTTGTTCAACGCCCACATTCCCGAATACCAAGGGGGTGTTCTGAGCCGCTTCGAGCCGCGCGCGCCGCGCAAGCTGCTGCTCAAGCACAGGCAGATCCGCGAGCTAACCGGCTCCATTACGCGGGCGGGCTTCTCGCTGGTGCCGCTGCAGATCCACTTCAACGACCGCGGCCGCGCCAAAGTACTGCTCGGGCTGGGAGAGGGGCGCCAGAAGGTCGACAAGCGCCACGCCATCGCCGACCGGGATTGGCAGCGCGACAAGGCGAGGCTGATGCGCGCCAAGGGTTAGGCATTGATTTCGGCATCATCTGATGCGAAATCTCGCGCCTGAATGGAGACATCCATGCGTACCACGGTCACGCTCGATGACGCCCTCGTCGCGCGAGCTCAGTTTCTCACCGGTGTCAAGGAAAAGTCGGCGCTGATCAACGCCGCTCTCACCGCCCTCGTCCAGCGCGAGGCGGCGCGGCGCTTGGCACGACTCGGTGGCAGCGATCCCGACGCGACGGCCGCGCCGCGGCGCCGGTCCGATCCGGAGTGATCCTGGCTGACAGCTCGGTCTGGATCGACCACATCCGTGTCCACGACCCTCGGCTCGAGCGCCTGCTACAGGAAGACCGGGTTCTCGGGCATCCCTGCGTGACCGGGGAGATCGCCCTGGGCTCCATGCGCGACCGCACCGCGATCATCGGCTTTATCGCCGACCTGCCGCAGGCCGCGCTGGCTGACGATGAGGAGGTGCTGGCGATGATTGAGCAAGACGCTCTGTCCGGCTCCGGCATCGGATATGTCGACGCGCATCTCGCGGCCTCGGTCAGGCTTACCTCGGGAACGACGCTCTGGACCCGCGACAAGCGCCTGCACGCCGTCGCCGAGCGCCTATCCATCGCGGCGCCGATGCTGCACTGAAAGCCGGGACGGCCCGCACCCGCCTGCCGGACCTTAGCGCCACCTCCGCTCAGAACAGCGAGTATCCCCCGTCGATCACGAACGTGTCGCCGGTGTGATACTTGGATGCGCTGCTCATCAGATAGACGGCGATCCCGCCGAAATCGTCACCCTCGCCCCAGCGGCGCATCGGGATTCGGGGCATCACGTTGCCGGCGAATTTCGGGTTGGCGACGGCGTTGGCCGTCATGTTGGTCTGGATCCAGCCCGGCAGGATCGCGTGCGCGCGGACGCCGTAGCGGGCGAACTCGACCGCCATCGCGCGGCACATGGAGCTCACCCCACCCTTGGTCGCCGCGTAGTGCTCGCTGCGCGGCGCCGCCTCGATCGCCGCCAGCGACGCCGTGCCGACCAGAACGCCGCCGCCGCCCCGCTCGACCATGTGCTTGGCCGCCGTGCGGAACGTGTAGAACGCGCCGTCAAGGTTGACGCGCATCACTCGGTTCCACTCCTCCGTGGTCATGTCGAGGAAGCTCTTTAGGCCGCGGCCGCTGACGCCGGCGTTGGCGAAGCAGCCGTCCACCCGGCCCAGTTCCGACAAGGTGCGCGCGAACGCGTCGGCGACGGCCTGCTCGTCTCCGACGTCGCACGTTAGAGCGAGCACCTTGCGGCCGATTTTGGCGAGTTCGGCGCGCGCCGCCTCGTTCTTGTCGGCGTTGGTGCCCCAGATCGCAACGTCGGCGCCTGCCTCGGCGACGGCGCGGGCGATCCCGAGGCCGATGCCGCTGTTTCCACCGGTAACAAGTCCGACCTTGCCGGTCAGGTCGAAAGGCTTATACGCCACGCATCCTCCTCGCCGGGAAACCGGCACCCTTGTTCGCCCAATCAGGCGGTTGCCCGAAGCTTTTGTAAAGGACGCGCGTGGACAACGAGAACATCGAGCGGTCCGGTTCCATCAAGCAAAAGCTTGTCCAAACTAAGCAGGCCTGGGCGCGCGAGGGCCGGCTTCTCACCGGCCGCGCGGCCGATGCCGCCCGCAACCGCTTGCCACCTGGGCAGACGCTCGTGCGGGATTGGCCGGTGCTGGACCTCGGCATCCAGCCGGACGTCACCTTGGCCAAGTTCCGCCTCGACATCGACGGCGCGGTGGAGAACCGGATCAGCCTTACGCTCGCCGAGACAATGGCGCTGCCGCAGGTCGAAAGCGTCTCGGACATCCACTGCGTGACGCAATGGTCGCGCTATGACAACCACTGGAAGGGCACGCCCGCGCGCGCCCTGCTCGATCTCGTGCGGCCGATGCCGGAAGCCAAGCACGTCGTATTTCACGCCCATGACGGGTACACGACCAACGTCCATCTCGAGCATTTCGACCAGCCAGACGTCTTGCTGGCAAGCGAGTGGGGCGGCAAGCCGCTCGCTCGGCAGCATGGCGGGCCGGTCCGGGTCCTCATCCCGCGACTTTATTTGTGGAAATCGGCCAAGTGGCTGCGGCGCATCCAGTTCACGATTTCGGACCGTCCGGGCTTTTGGGAAGTGCGCGGCTATCACAACGAGGCCGACCCCTGGCGGGAGGAGCGCTACCGCTAGCGCATCACGCGAGCCGCTCCAGGATCGCGGCGACCACCGCCTCGAACATCGCTTCCGTCAGCTTCCCGGTGTTCGTGTTGTAGCGCGACACGTGGTAGCTGTCGGCCAACAAGAGGCCGTTCGGCAGGGGGTGAACGTCCCCGTGTCGGAATCGAATGCGGGCGGCCGGCAAGCCGCAGGCGCGCAGCACGGCGGCATGGGCCAGGACGCCGAGGGCGAGCACCGCCCGAAGCGCAGGCATTGCCCGCAGTTCGGCCGCGAGAAAGCCGTTGCAGTTTCGGGTTTCGGCCGGCTCCGGAAAGTTGGCGGGGGGCACGCAGCGCACCGCGTTGACGATCCGGCAGCCGAGCAAGCGCAGCCCGTCGGCAGGGTCGGCCCGGTATTCGCCACTGGCGAGCCCGAAGCGCAGCAGGGTTCGATAAAGCAGCATGCCCGCATGGTCGCCGGTGAACGGGCGCCCGGTGCGATTGGCGCCCCGGACTCCGGGCGCCAGCCCGACAATCAGCAGCGGCGCGTCTACCGGCCCGAAGCTCGGGACGGGCGCGTTGAACCAATCGGGGTTTGCGGCGCGATTAGCATGGCGGTAGTCGACCAGCCGCGGGCATAGCGGGCAGTCCCGCGCCGGTGCATCCGGCCACGGCGGCAGCCGCCCCGTCGCCGAGCTCATGCCGCGTCGTGCGAATCCGAAAACGCCTCGGGGGTCGGTTGCCGTACGGGCGCCGGTCGCGCGCGCGGCTCGGTTTGCCGACGGGTGAACTCGGGCGCGATCTCGGCAAGCTCGACGAACTGGTCGGCCTGTCGGCGAAGCTCGTCGGCCACCATGGGCGGGTTGGTTCGGATGGACGAGACCACGGATACCCGCACACCCTTGCGCTGCACGGCGTCGACCAGGCGGCGGAAATCCGAGTCTCCGCTGAACAGCACCGCATGGTCGATCCGCGGGGACAGCTCCAGCATGTCCACGGCGACCTCGATATCCATGTTGCCCTTGACGCGGCGCCGGCCCGCCGAGTCGGTGAACTCCTTGGCCGGCTTCGTCACCAGCGTATAGCCGTTGTAGGCCAGCCAGTCGGTCAACGGTTTCAAGGGCGAGTATTCTTCAGTTTCGAGCACGGCAGAGTAGTAGTATGCGCGCACTACGTTAGATTTCCGTCGGAAAAAATCCAAAAGGTTGCGGTAGTCGACATCGAACCCGAGATTACGAGAGGCGGAGTAAAGGTTTGCGCCATCGATAAACAGGGCCACCCTTTCATTGGGCAGGAAATGCATGAGAGCCTGAACCTTCCAAAAGACCGGGCTTGTCGCCGGACGGCTTCGTTCAACGGAACTAGCCACGCGCACGGGCGCGCGAATTCGCTTTAGCCAGGCTTTAAGCGTTACACAAAAGTGAATCGAGCGAAAGTCAAGGAGTGATGATCCTGGTCGCGATCGGCGCGAATCTTTCGGATGACGACGGACGCTCGCCGCTCGAATCCTGCCAACATGCGGCGAACGCGATGTCGACCATTCCCGGGGTAACCGTTAGCGCTGTGTCGGGCTGGTTCACGACACCGCCTGATCCCCCCTCGGCGCAGCCAAGCTACGTGAACGGCGTTGCGCGTTTGTCAGCCGCCACGTCGCCCGCTTCGTTGCTCGCATCCCTGCAGGCGATCGAGGCCGCCTCGGGGCGGCGGAGGAGCGAGCCGAACGCGGCGCGCCCGCTCGACCTCGACATCGTCGCGATGGGCGATCTCGTCCGGGCGGCGCCCGACCCGATCCTGCCGCATCCGCGCGCGCACCTGCGCCGCTTCGTGCTGGTACCGCTAGCGGAAGTGGCTCCCGGTTGGGTTCACCCGGTCCTGCGCCGCACGGTCGAGGAACTGATCGCCGAGTTGCCGCCGACCCCCATCCGGTCCGCCTGAGAGCGAAGCGGCTTGCAATGCAGCATCGGCTCCCCTAGATGCGAGTATTACCCGAGAGCTGACCTGGAGGTTGAGCGCATGGCGCGCGTCACGGTCGAGGATTGCGTTCAGAAGGTCCCCAATCGGTTCGAGTTGGTGCTGTTGGCCGCGCAAAGGGCGCGCAATATCAGCCGCGGCGAGGAACTCACGATCGACCGTGACGACGACAAGAATCCGGTGATCGCTTTGCGCGAGATCGCCGACGAGACGGTGGAGCTTCCGGCGCTGGAGCAGGACCTGATCAAGTCGTTGTCGCGGGCCCCCGAGCCCGAGCCCGCGGACGAGGAGGTGCTCGACCTGATTCCGACCGACCAGAACATCTTCGGGCTGCAAGACGTGACTGCCGAGGAAGAAGCGGCGGGGCTGCCGGTCGAAGGCGAGGACATGTCGCCCGAGGATCTCGAGGCTGCAATCGAAGCGGAGCTCGGCGGCCGGCCGAGGCGTTAAGCGCGCCATGAGCCAGGGCGCGCGGGGACGATCCGTTCCGGCGCCCGCCCCCGCGCCGGATGGGACGGGCGCGGCCTCCTCTTCTGCTCACGATACCGTCCGGCCGGGCGAACTCGCGCGGCAGGTACGAGGCTACGATCCCCGGGCGGACATCACGCTGATCGACGGCGCCTACGCGCTGGCCAGCGCGGCGCACGGCGCGCAAACCCGCGACAACGGCGATCCATACATCACCCACCCCATGGCCGTGGCCGACATCCTGGCTGGCTATCGGCTCGACGCCGCGAGCATCGCGACCGGCCTGCTGCACGATGTGATCGAGGATACGCCCGTCAAGCTGCCCGAGATCGAGCGGCGTTTCGGCCGGACGGTGGCGGGATTGGTCGACGGGGTGACCAAGCTCACCCGGCTCGAGCTGCAGTCGGATCGCACCAAGCAGGCGGAGAACTTCCGCAAGCTGGTCTTGGCGATCAGCAAGGACATCCGCGTCCTGCTGGTGAAGCTCGCCGACCGGCTGCATAACATGCGCACCCTGCACTACGTGCAGGACCCCGAGCGCCGCAAGCGGATCGCCCGCGAAACGATGGAGATCTATGCCCCACTCGCCGAGCGGATCGGCATGGAGGCGATCAAGATCGAGCTGCAGAATCTCGCGTTCGCGCAGCTCGACCCCGAAGCGCACGACCTGATTCAGGCTCGCCTGAATTTCCTGCGGGGGCAGGGTGCGGACGTGATTGAGGAGGTCGGTGCCGAGCTCGCGCGGGTTTGCGAGGAAGCCGGCGTGCACGTTCTTGAAGTCACCGGCCGCGAGAAGGCGCTGTATTCGATCTGGGAAAAGATGCAGCGCCGCAACGTGGCCTTCGAACAGTTGTCCGACATCATGGCGTTCCGGGTCGTCGTGGAAACCCGTGAAGCGTGCTACGCCGCGCTCGGGGCCGTCCACTCGGCCTACCCGGTCATCGCCGGGCGGTTCAAGGACTACATTTCGACGCCCAAGTCGAACGGCTATCAAAGCCTGCACACCGGGGTGACGTTGCGCGAGCCGCGCAACCAAAAAATCGAGATCCAGATCCGCACCGCCGCCATGCACGATCTGGCCGAGAACGGCGTCGCGGCGCATTGGGGCTACAAGCAGGACGGCGCCGATCCGACCGACATCCAGCGCTTCCGCTGGGTGCAGGATCTCCTCGAAATCCTGGAGAACTCGGCTGCCCCGGACGACTTTCTCGAGAACACCAAGCTCGAGCTGTACGAGGATCAGGTCTTTTGCTTCACGCCGAAGGGCCAGCTCATCCCGCTACCGCGCGGCGCGACCCCGGTGGACTTCGCGTACGCGGTGCACAGCCAGGTGGGCGATTGCTGCGTCGGCGCCAAGGTGAATGGGCGGTTGGTGCCGCTGCGCCACGTGCTGCAGAACGGCGATCAGGTCGAGATCATGACCGCGCGCGGCGGCACGCCGTCGCCGCAATGGGAACGCTTCGTCGTCACCGGCAAGGCGCGGGCGCGCATCCGCCGGTTCATCCACCAGCGCCAGCGGCAGCAATACGTCGACGCCGGCCACGCCGAGCTCACCAAGGCGTTCCGGCAGGAAGGGTTGGACGGCACCGAAAAGGCGCTGGCGCCGGCGCTTAAGGCGCTCAAGCAAGCCTCGCTCGATGACCTTTATCTCGCGGTCGGCAACGGCAACGTCGGGCCGAAGGACGTCGTCCACGCCGTCTACCCGGAGTTGCGGCAAGCGCCGCGCGCGCCGCGCATGGTGCCAACCCTGCCGCCGCGCCCGACCGCGCGGACGCCGGGGATGCGCGACGCGCTGCCGATCACCGGCCTCGTCGCCGGGATGGCGGTGCACTACGCGGGCTGCTGCCACCCGATACCGGGCGATCCCATCGTCGGCATCGTCACAACCGGCAAGGGCGTGACGATCCACACGCGCGATTGCCAAACGCTCGCGAGTTTCGCCGGAACGCCCGAGCGGTTCATCGACGTCGACTGGGATCTGGATGCGCTCGCCGGCGCGCGCGGGGCGACCAAGGGCGGCGGGTACACGGGGCGGATCAGCATCATCGCGGCCAACGAGCCCGGGGCGCTGGCGAGCATGACCAACGCCATCTCCAAGCACGAGGGCGCGATCAACAATTTCAAGATCGTCAATCGGCAGCAGGATTTCTTTGAGGTGCTTGTGGATGTGGACGTGCGCGACCTCAAGCACCTGTCCAACGTCATCGCCGGGTTGCGCGGGGCGGCCGGGGTCAGCCAGGTCGACCGGGCGCGCGGGTGAGCTGATCGTTGATCCTCGGCATCGGCTCCGACATCTGTGACATCCGCCGGATCGAGCGCGCGATCGAGCGGCACGGCGCGCGCTTTATCGAGCGGGTCTTCACTCCGACCGAGCGCGCCAAGGCGGAAGGCCGCATCGCCAAGCTGGGGGCCGCGACGTTCGCCAAGCGCTTCGCGGCCAAGGAGGCGGCGGCCAAGGCGCTCGGAACCGGATTTCGCCGCGGCGTGTTCTTATCCGACCTCGGCGTCGTCAACCTGCCGAGCGGTCAGCCCACCTTGCGCATGAGCGGTGGTGCTGCGGCGCGGCTGGCGGCGATTACCCCGCCCGGAATGCAGGCCGTCGTCGCCTTGACGATGACGGACGAATACCCCTACGCCTACGCCCACGTCATCATCTCGGCGGCGCCCGTTGCTCGACAGGCGGCGCTTGCCTGACAGGAGCGGCAATTGCGGTTGAACCGCCGTAACGCGCGGCCCGGGACGCCCGCCAACGCGGCGCGGCGCGGCGGCGCCGCCAAGCGCTCGGGCGGATTGCTCGAAAGCGTCAAAACGATCGTCTATGCCGGGCTGATCGCGGTAGGCATTCGCACCGTGCTGTTCGAGCCGTTCAACATCCCCTCGGGCAGCATGATTCCCACCTTGCTGGTGGGCGACTACCTGTTCGTCTCGAAGTACAGCTACGGTTATTCACGGTTCTCGCTGCCGTTCTCGCCGCCGTTGTTTCCGGGCCGCATCTTCGGTCGGCTGCCGGACCGCGGCGACGTCGCGGTGTTCAAGCTGCCCCGCGACACCCGCACCGACTACATCAAGCGCATCATCGGCCTGCCCGGCGACCGGATCCAGGTGCGCGAAGGCCAGCTCTACATCAACGGCCGGGAAGTTCCGCGCGAGCCTGCCGGGGAGTGTGTCGCCGACGACAGTGGCATCCGCATGGTGCAGCCGCGCTACCTCGAAACGCTGCCGAACGGGGTTAAGCACTACATTTGCAAGGCGACGGACGAGGGCGAGGCGAACAACACGCAGGAGTTCCTGGTTCCCCCCGACCGCATCTTCGCCATGGGCGACAACCGCGACAACAGCCTCGACAGCCGATTCATGAACGGGGTAGGCTACGTCCCGCTCGAGAACCTGGTCGGCCGGGCCGAGTTCCTGTTCTTTTCCATCGACGCCGAGCAGCCCTGGTGGGCGTTCTGGGCGTGGCCTGTCGAGGTGCGGTGGGATCGGCTGTTCACGGCGATCCATTGACCGCCGCCGAACGGAAAGGGGACAGCGTCGCATTCATCACCCGCCACGGGCACGGGTTCACCCGCCCGGAGCTGCTGCGCGAGGCGTTGACCCATCGCTCCGCGCTGCAAGGCCGCAAGAAGCGCGGCGCGTCCAACGAACGGCTTGAGTTCATTGGCGACCGCGTGCTCGGGCTGCTTATCGCCGAATGGCTCGCCGAGCGG
>CAXUIE010000030.1:0-3803 GCA_964250825.1 uncultured Acidisphaera sp.
ATCTCGCCCTCCGCATCGTCGCGCTGGAGGACTACGCCGCGCTGGCCCCGCCGCTGCCCTTCGTCGCCGACGACGTGCTGCAAACGTTCGATGACACGCGGACGGTGGCCGCGCTCGGGGCGTTGGCGGCGCTGAGCGAGCGCGTGCAGGTAATCGCGCTCACCCACCACCCCCACGTCGCCGCCTTGGCCGAGGCGCTGCCGGCCGAAGTGGTGCACCGCGTTGTGCTGAACTGAGCGCCGGAGCCGTTCGAGGGGCGAATGACGTTGTCGCGGAGAACGGTCCTGACTGGAGCAGCATTCGATGCCGGGGGGTCGGCTTGGCTACGCCGTTCGTGCGGCGGCTTGGGAGCTTCGAGGCGAGCGCGACCGGGCTAGGCGCCGAGGAACAGCCACGCTGCCGAACTGGGTGGCGAACTCGTCGGGGATGGGCAGGACACGTTCATCGGGCTTCTTCAAAAGCTGCGAGGTGAAGCTGCTCAGATCTCGCGCCGGCCGTTGGTGTTGACGTCGACCGCGATGAAGGCAATCGAAACGAGGCGGTGGCCGCGCCGGACCTTTACGTAGGCGGCGTCCAGCCACGGAACATGCCATCTGCCCTCCTGGGCGCAGGCCGACCGCGCCTCGGAGGCGGTTCGGTTCGGCAACCGCAAGTAGGCCACCAATTTGCGTTAATCCGCGAGCGTAATGGGATTCGCGCTACCTTAAGTAGAAAGTTCGTTGCTTACGAGAACTCTCTTGCCGCGGCAAAAAAAGAATGCAACGATCCCATCATGCGTGAATTTATGTCTCAGGCGGGCCCGCGTCCGCACGGGTTGGCACACAATCCCCCGTATGCCGCACTGACGGAGGACTATCGCGCCACGAAGTGCGCCGGGTGTCATGGGCTGGGCGCAGCTCGAGCGCGCGTTGTCTCTTACATTGAGGTTTAGTTGTTATCCCGTGATCTTCAAATCCGGATCCTGACCTTGATCGCTCCGTGCCGATATACCGCATATTGACTTGGGCCGACTTAGCCGACGAACCAGGAAGGCCGACGCTTGCAGCGCGAATGATTGCTCAGATCGATTTGAATCGGCTTCGGCCGCTTCAATCATCGCTCGGGCACGTTCGTTTGCATTTATCGAAGCTCGCCCGTCTCCCGCGTGTGTCGCGGCCAATTTTATGCAGAAAAGGCGCGCCGCGACGCCGTGATGGCGACCGGCGCGGAGTTGAACGCCAGGATACATGAATGATACGCTTCGCGTTAATCGGCCTCGGCAAAATGGGTCTTTCCCATCTTGCGATCATTCGCTCGCACCCGGATGCGGAACTCGTCGCGGTCTGCGACAGCGCGAAATACGTAGTCGATGCGCTTGCAAGGAGCGCGGGACTGAAGGGGTATTACGACTATAGGACGATGCTGGCGACAGAAGCCCTGGACGCGGTTGTCATCGCGACGCCCTCGCGCTCTCACGGCGAGATCGCGAGGGCGGCTCTCGAGCGCAATCTGCACGTGTTCTGCGAAAAGCCGTTCTGCTTGGACCCGGAGGAGGGTCGCGCGATTGCTCGCCTCGCTGCGCAGAAGATGCTGGCGAACCAAGTGGGGTACCACTATCGATTTCTTGGCGCCTTTCAGGAAGCCAAGCGCCTACTCGACGCCGGCGCCATCGGCCGCATTCACAATCTGCGTGCCGAGGCGTATGGCCCCGTCGTGCTGCGGTCGAGAAATGCGACGTGGCGCGCGCGGAAAACGGAGGGTGGCGGCTGTCTCTACGATTACGCTTGCCATGCCATAGACTTGGTGAATTTTCTTGTCGGTGAACCCGAGCGGGTCGGCGGCACCGTGCTCAACCCGGTTTTCTCGGCCAGCGTCGAGGACGAGGTTTATTCGACGCTTTATTATCCGGACGGGATGACCGCGCAAGTCGCCGCCAATTGGAGCGATGAAAGCCACCGCAAGATGTCACTCAAACTCAACTTGTGGGGCACCAACGGGCGGATGATCGTTGATCGCCAGGAAGTGCAATTGTATGTCCGCGACCCGGGCCCGGCGCAGCGGAACATAAAGGCGGGCTGGACGGTCTCCTACACCACGGCCTTGACGGCGAACCCTTATTACTATCTGCGTGGCGAGGAGTACTCCGCCCAGATCGACCATTTCGTGCAAACGATCCTCGGGAGGCCGCAGGAAGGCATTTCGACGTTTGCTTCGGCGGTCGCAACCGATCAGGTCGCCGCCATGATGGTGCGCGACGCGGCGTCACTTGCGGCCAGTAACTCCGGCGGCGTCACGCCGGCGAGGGTTCAGACGACGACAGTTCAGACGACCGCGGTTCAGGCCATAACGCGGCGACGCGGGCTGCTGCACCGCGCGCTCGCGTTTCGGTCTTGAACCCACACCCGGAAGCGGCCGCATCATGCACAGAGTCTTGTTCGGCGATAATCAGTTCTTCGGCGTCAATCACATGTCCGAGGAAAAGGCGCGGGCACAGCTCATGCGTTTCGAAAGCGATCAGGCCATCATTGATGTGCTCGACGACGCCTATGATGCAGGGATTCGCGTCTTCATGTGCACCACGCACGACCGGATCGCCGGCATTTGCGACCACGTTCGCCAAAATCCGCTACGCTATCAGGGGTTCGAATTCTATCCCTGCATGCCTTACGCACATAAATACGCCAATGCCGTCACCGAGCACGGGATTTTCGAGGCGCTGAAACTGTTTTTGCCCAAGCAGGGCAAGATCGCCGCCTTGATGAAAAGCGGCCTTTCGGTCGCGACAAAAGACATGGAGGGCATCGCGCAACTGCTGATCGATGCCGAGATGAAGAGTTTCGTTGGTCTCCGCACGCCGGTGATCTGGCTGCAGAACGTCGTCACCGATCTCCTGCTCGGCTCCGGCTTCCATGGGGCTTTCACCTTTTTCGCCGACCACGTCAGAAAGCGGTACGACGCTGAGCCGGGTTTCATAACCATGAACCTGCCGAGATTGCTTGACGTGCTTGAGGGCGTGGGGATCGAAAATCCGCTGATTTGCGCCAGCATAAACAAGATCGGGTTCCGCATGTGCCCGAGCCTAGCGGAGTACGAGCGGGTGATCGCCACCCGCGCGTTCCGGCCAGTGGCGATGTCGGTGCTGGCGTCCGGCGCGATCCCCCCGCGCGAGGCAATTGAGTACGTCTGCAGCCAAAAGAACATAAGATCGATCGTGTTCGGTGCTTCCAGTCAGGGCAATATTGTGGAAACAAAAGGGTTGATCGACCAGCTCTCCGCGGCGGCGTAGTCGAGCGTCGTGGCCCGGAAAGTGACCGCCGATCCGGTGCAGGCCGCCTTGGCTCGGCAGCCTGGCCTCGCGCCACGCAGCGTTGCCTCCCCACTCGTTGGCCGCGAGCGGGACATCTTGCCGACACTATGCTTCTCGCTGCTGATCATCCTGGTCTATGTCGGGTTCAGTCCGATCCTGACCGGCGACTACAAGACCGATCCCACGGTCGCCAGCGACGGCGACAGCGCTCGGCAGGTCTCCTTCGTTCTGCTGTTCGCTTTGATCGTGTCGAGTTCCGTTTACCTCAGAGGAGCGCGGGCGCTGCTCGAGGTAGCCCTGCCGTTGGTGGCGTTGCTGGTCTGGTGCTGGCTCAGCGTTGCGTGGGCGATCGATCCAGGGATCTCGCTGCGGCGGGTCCTATTCACCACGATCGTGACACTCAGCGTGACCTATTCGGTCAACATGCTCGACAGACGGGCCGTCATGTCGATGCTGAGCATGTGGTTCGCCGTCATCCTCATCGCGGATTGGGCCGTCATACCTCTGTTTCCTATGG
>CAXUIE010000030.1:3813-17681 GCA_964250825.1 uncultured Acidisphaera sp.
ATCCATCAGCCTCTCCCGCCGGAGCCGTTCCTAGCCGGAGACTGGCGGGGCATCCATTTGCATAAAAACGAGGCCGGCGCGTTCTGCGCGCTGGCAGCGCTGGTCTTCAGCGACAACATGCGACGCGGATCGTTCATCGCCGCACCCATACTGACGGTGCTCGCGCTTGTTTTCCTGGCGATGACGGCCTCCAAGACCGCAGAGGGCTTCGTCGCGGTGGCCTGGCTGACGGGGTTGATCGTCGAACTCGGGTACCGTAACCCGGTGCTGCGCAACACCCTTCTCGCCTTGGCCCTGTGCGTATCCTGCTTGCTGCTCGCCGTCTACGGTGACCACGCCGCCGATATGATGCAGATCTTCGAGGATCCCGGGTCGCTGACCGGCCGGGTACAGATCTGGCCTGTTTTGCTGAGCTATGCGGCGGATCACATAGTACTCGGATCCGGCTATGGATCGTTCTGGGCCATTGGCGACGCCAGCCCGATCTTCGAGCGCGGCCCATCGTGGCTGACGCAGATTTCGCACGCCCACAACGGCTACATCGATTTGCTCATACAGACCGGGGTGATCGGCTGTGCGCTGGCGGTGGCTGGCCTCGTCGTGCGGCCGATGTACATCTGTGCGAGCCAAAGGCTACCCGAGCAGTTGTCGCGCTGGCTGCTGGCCTCCATCCTGTTCTTCTGCTGGCTGCACGACCTGCTCGAATCGTCCATGCTCGATCGCGCCAACATCGTCTGGGTGTCCTTGCTGATTGCCTACACGTTGCTCGAACGGCGCAACGTTCCTCGGTCACTGGACCGGGCGAAAGCCGATGAGGAGTGGATCGCGCGGTCAGCCTACCGGAGCGTGGCGCAATGACGAAGCGGATCCTCGCGGTCGCGTCCGGCGGCGGTCACTGGGCCGATCTCTGCAGATTGTATCCGGCATTCGACGGTCTCGACGTCGCTTTCGTCAGTGTGCATGCCAACTATGCGCGGCAAGTCGGCGCGCACCGTTTTCACGTGATACGGGACGGCTCGCGGCAGGACCGATTGGGCTTGTTGCTGGTCGTGCCGCAACTCCTCCGCATCATCCTGAAGGAACGCCCCACCGTCGTGATCACCACGGGGTCCGCGCCCGCCCTGGTCGCGGTAGCGCTCGCGAAGCTCTTGTTGCGGGCAAAGACGATCTGGATCGATTCCATCGCCAATGCCGAAGAGATCTCGATGTCGGGTTTCCTCGCTCGCCACGTGGCCGACGTCTGGTTGACGCAATGGCCGGATCTGCAAACCGAACGCGGGCCGACGTACTGGGGATCCGTCCTGTGATTCTCGTCACCATCGGCACGATGCTGCCGTTCGACCGTCTGGTTCGCGCCGCGGACGCTTGGGCCGCCGCGCATCCGGAACAGGAGGTCGTGGCGCAGATCGGCGAGAAGGGCATCTACGAACCGAAGCACATGCGGTGGACGCGCCTGGTCACGCCCGACGCGTTTGCCGGCATGGTGGACCGCAGCCGGTTGCTGATCGCCCATGCAGGTACTGGCAGTTTCCAGCTGGCGGCTGAGAAAGCGCGTCCCATCGTGCTGTTCCCACGCCGGGCCGCGTTGAAGGAACATACGTCGGACCATCAATTGCAGACAGCCCGATGGCTATGTCGGAAGCCCGGTGTCTACGTCGCGTTGGCGGAAGAGGAGCTCGCGGGCGCGATCGCCGCAGCGCTCTCGCGGCCGGATCATGTGGTCGAGCCGATCCCGCGATACGCCCCGGCACCTTTCCTGGCCCGGATCAGGCAGGCATTGCTCGACTGAATCAGCTCGCGCCAGAACGGCAGGCCGCGCGCTATGCGCTGGCGGGCGCGATCATTGTGTTTCGGCAACCGCGGAGAAGGCCAGCTCGCACGCAGCGACACAAAGGGACCAGTCGTAGTCAAGACGTGATTGTCGGCCGGCCGCCTCAGCCCACTGGCGCAGACGATCGATGTCATGGTGCAACAGGAAATCCCCCGCGTCCTGCGCCGCCCCGGCGCCCTGTACGAGCGCGCCACAATAGGTTTTCGTAATCTGGCGCGGACCGGGAAGGTTCCAACAAATCGGAAACACGCCGCAGCTGATGCTTTCGAGCAGGATGAGGGGGAACGAGTCAATCTGCGACAGATGAATCAGAACGTCCGCCTGAGCGAGCTCTAGCAGGAGGTCGGCTTCGGAAAGAGAGCCGACAAAGTCAATCTCGTTGGCAAGGTCGTCTTCTTGAATCTGACCCAATAGTGCCGACTTCGTTTCCTCATCGCAGGTCCCGATCAGGCGGGCGTGGAAGTCGAGGCCCGCCCGCTTCAGCCGCGCGCAGGTCGCAATGAACAGGAACGAACCCTTGAGCTTCGATAACCGCGCCGCGTGGACTAGGCGCAGCGGGCCGTTTGCTCGCGGCGGCGGCTTGTCGCTACCCGAGAGCGCTTGCGGCAAAAACGTCAAAATGCGAAACCGGGGCACCGAGGGGGGCAAGGTAAGCTCTTCGGCTTGGCTTTCGGACAGCAACGCGATGCCGTGGGCCAAACCAAGCATGGACCGTGCGCACAAGCTCAGGACAGGGTTCCTAAGCGATGACCAGTTTGCGCCGATATGCGGCGTGATCAAAACCCGGTAACCCAGCAGGCGACCGAGGGCCAGCAACAGAAGGTCCGGGAAGCTTCCGTACTGCACCCACAAGCAATCCCAAGGCCGGTTCCTGTTGCGCAACACAGTACGGATGCAATCAATAAAGCCCGCCGTCGAGTGTAGGCGCAGATAGGCCGCATCGGAGAAAACATGTTCCACGTGGTGGCGGCCTATGCTCGACAGCGCCCTTACTGCTCGCTTGCAGAACTGCTCTATCCCCCCCTGGATCGAGCGATGTCCCCCAACTATCATGACGTTCATCTTGGTCTCTGGAGAGTGGTCGGACACCGTATAGCAGCAATGGATATCCGTATCGATAGCGGACCGTGCAGCAACTCTGACGTGACGCCAAGCGACATCCGTGTTTTACTGGGAACCATGCTACTAGGAGCATTCCGTCAACTCGATCACGGTGGAATCGGGGCTCGTGACGATGGGTCGGAACGGATTAGGTTGCATCCACCGTCACGTTACACTCGATCGTCGTGACTAACCGCGTCTCAAACGCGAAAACGCGTTGCCGTGCCGCAAGCGCGGCCCGAATTGCCGGTGCGGCGCGCATCGCAGTGATCGCACCGCAATTCCCGGAATACAGCCTTGAATATGCGCGAAGCCTGTCGAGCTACGCAGAAGTTCTTGCCTGCGTCGATGCCAGGCAACTCCTAGACGAGTATGCCGGCCGAGACCCTCCGATCGAGGATATCCAACATTTCAGACCGACACGGTTTGGAACTCCGCTCGATTTGCTGATGTTGCTGTTCCGCGTAGTCCGCTACCGGCCTTCTGTCGTCCATTTCCAGGAATCCGCCGGGCCCCGGAAGAGCTTTTTCAGCGCGTGCGTTGCAACGCTTATGAAGCCGTTCGCGCTGATTGTTCTGACTGTGCACGACCCTGTTGCCCATACCGGACGCGATCAGGCTGCTGCGCGGCGGACGGCCTGGATCCACGCCTATATTCGGCGCCGATCCGACCTCATCGTCGTTCACAACGACTATTGCGCGAGGCATTTCGGGCAACATCGCCGTTACCCCGCACAAGTGCCGCAGCAGAAGGTCGTCGTGAGCGAGCACGGCGTCATTCTGGAGCCACCGATGATTTCCGAGACGGCCCACGCCGGAATCAAGCTCTACTTCTTCGGGCGAATGGAAAGCTACAAGGGCGTCGAAGTGGCGTTGCGCATGGCGGAGATCCTGCACCGGCGCAACCTGGATTTTCAGCTGCGCATCGCCGGCCGAGGACCGGAGCTTGACCGGCTGCAGAGCCGGTTCAAGGCGCTTCCGCAAGTCGAGGTCTTTAACGGGTTCGTGCCGCCGCGACAGATAATCGATTCGATCCAGGAAGCCGATTGCGTCATCCTTCCCTATCTCAACGCGACGCAAAGCGGGGTTCTCGCCGCCGCGTTCGCTGGTCGGCGATGCGTCATCGCCAGCGAGGTCGGCGGCCTTGCCGACGTCGTGGAGCACATGCGCAACGGCATTCTGGTTCCGCCGGCGGATCCCCAGGCGCTCGCCGATGCCGTCCTGAGGCTTGCCGCGGATCCGGATTTGCGCGCCCGGTTGAGGCAGGGGGCCGAGCGCACCGCAACGACCCGGCTGAATTGGGACCGAATCTCAAAGGATCTGTTTGATGCGTTCCGCGAGGCCGAAAGCGAACGGAAGGCCCGGCGGACCGCGTAGCCTGCTAACGTCGAGGCGCGCCGCCCACTTCGTAGAGCCAGAGGTTCTCAAGCCCGACGCCGCGGTCGGAGGAACCCTGATAGCTCACCCGACTCTGCGCGGTGGCCAGTCCGGCAATGACCTGGAAGCCGGTCGACGCCTGGTCGGTTGTAAACGTGAAACCGATCCGCGTGCGACCGCCCGGAGCGTTGAGCAGATAAGGCGAGCACTTCGTCCAACCCCCGCCCTGCGTGTAGTAGCCGATGGTTTTATGTTCAAGGTCGAACCAAGCCTGCGCCGAGTGGGTGTACGTCGCGTCGAACACTTGCAAGTTCACCCAGTCGCGGCCGAGCGACATCGCATCGACCGAAAGATTGTAGGTCGCAACCCCGGCCGTTCTCTCGATTGCAGCGGCGTTGACGAGCGCGTGCCGCCCCCGCCCCGGATTTTCCAGCAGTTTGGCCGAGTCCAGTGCCGCGAGGCCGTCCTTGGTCCAAGCCGGATTTGTGAGATCCTGCGCAGCGATGAAGTTGCGGGAGGTAGGCACGGCGGCAACCGCCCGCAACGAGAACAGCCGCTGCCAAGTGCGCCCGACATTATCGGTCACCTGGATCCGGACGCGGTGCAATCCCTCCGCGGTCGCGGGCACCGCGCGACGCAGCGTCAGTCGGTTTGCGACCAGCGCGAACATGGCCTCGGGATCGTCCAGGATGACGAACGCGTTGCCAGCACTCGCACCGAAATTCTTGGCCGAAACAACGGCGACCGAGCCGCCGACCGGCGTTGAATCGAAATAAGATGCCGCGGATAGCGCCACCCCGATCGGCCCAGGTCGTTGCCATACCCGCACGGACTTGACGAGCATGTCGGCTGGGTTCGGCGTGGTCGCGTCGGGAGCAGGCACCCAGACCGGGATGCGGGAGCCGATCTGGACGTTCATCGCCATGTAGAAGGGAACGTCATATTCCGGCGAATCGGTCACGTCGACGACCGCCACCCTGGCGTGGTCGAGATAGAACGTCACGGCCTTGTCGGTGATGTAGGCGGCATAGGTATGGTATCCGGCGCTCAGGTCCGTACCGGCATCGACGTGCGCTTGGTGCTCGGTGGGTCCGCGTGAAATCGCCGTCGCGCGATACACCGTGTCTGGATCCTGGCCAAGGTATTCGTTGATGTCGATCTCCGGGGGATGATTTTCGTCCACCGGCAATAGGTAGAAATCTGGCCAGGTTGCTGTTCCGTGCGGCATCATGGCGGTGATCTCGAAATAGCCGCCCTGCTGGGAAAAGCTGTTCTTCGAGGACAAATAGCCGGACACGTATTGATAAGGCGCGCCGCTGATCGGCTCGATGCCGATCTCGCGGGGTCGCAAGCCGGCACTCTCTGTCGTCTGCGCACGGATACGCAGGTCGCCGTTCACGACCGCGAACGGCGAGTAATGGCTTGACCACGGATATTCCGGATCGGCATTCCACTGGTAGTTGCCACTGTAGACATCCGTGCCACCTTTCGGGTCGTCGGTCTGCGTGATGCGCGGCTGCCATAGGCGGCGTGGGTGTCCGGCCGCCTGCGCCGCGTAGCCGCGCTGTGTCGGCCCGCCGCCCAGCATCGCGAGGCCGTCGCGCGCCGGCACGTAGCTGAACGTCTCAACCAGACCCGGCAACGGAGGGGGCGCGGGAGCAGGGGGCGACCCGCCGGGCGAGCTTCCGCGACTCTCGCCAGGGGCGGACCCGACCGTCAGAACCGCGGAAGCCATCGAAAGCGCGAGGCCGATACGCGACGCTCGTGAGGCCGTCACCAGTCAGGCCTTGAAGAGGGCAAACGCGAGACCGCCGATCTCGACATCGCGCTTCGTAACGCCGCGGCGGCCACCCCCGCCATGATTCCAACGACGGCGGCCGCCAGAACGAACATAACGTAATTCGGGAACACGGGTCGCAGCGGCACGGTCGCCTTCTGGAGGATCTTGACAGACGAGAATTTCGCGGCGCTCAACGCGGCGTTGCTTTCCTCCTCCACCATCCGATTTGCGTTCGTGGTCGAATTGGACGTTGCTTGGGCCACGGCTCGTTTGAGCGCCGCAAAACGCTGCTCGTTGCTCGTCAAGCCGTTCAGTTGGGAGATCACCTTCGCCGTCTCATCCATCTGCTGGCGTTCACGATTTTGTAAGCCGCCGATCTCGGCATTAACTTGAAATAGCTGCTCCATGGAGTCCTGATAAACCTTCACCAGCAGAAGCGGGGGATCTGAGACGCGGTCGTCAATCGCCCGCGAGTCGGGCGGATGCGGCGTTGCCGTCGCGCGGCTAGGACCGAGAGCATCGACCAGGGAGGATACATATTGCGAGCGGGCGACGGGTGCGAGCTTGCGCAGCTGCTCCGCCAACGCCTCCCGCTGCCCCGCCTTTTCGGACAGCGCCTCTCGTGTTTGGGCCAGAGCTGCGGCAAGATCGCTCATTCTGCCGAGAAGAAGCTTCCGTTGGTCGTCGACCGAGTAGATGCCGGCGTCGACGGAAAACTTCTCAAGCTCGCCGGAAGTGCGTTGGACCTCATCGTCGAAATGCTGGCGTTGACGCGCGAAGAAATCGGCGGCTCCGGGACGGCTGTACAGCGCCAACTGGCGATCGACGAAGGCCTGCGCCACCGCATTCGCAAACTCGGCCGCGACCACCGGGTCACGGTTCCGGAACGCGATGCGGATGATATCGGAATCCTGCTCCCCGCGCACGGTCAGGGCCTGCTTGATCCTCGGCAGATAGGCCTCAATAGGGGTAAAGCTGGGGAGCGCTGGCGCTGGCGACGGCAGCAACCGGCGTCGTAACCGCGCGAAGATCGAGGACGTGTTTGGCCGCATGTTCTGAACTACCGTCGAAAGACCGACGGTTTCGACCGCCCTAGTAACGACCTCCTCGCTTTCCGCAATTCTCGACAGGGCGCTCGATGTTTGAACCGGCTTGCGTGTCGGGTCAGGCAGCTGCTCCAGATTGGTTTGCCCGCCCATGAGGAGGGTCGACCCCTCATAGACCGGCTGCAGCGAGAGGACGACGACAAGGATTGCCGACGAGACGATGAGGACCGTGGCGGCGAACGTGAACTTGTAACGCCAGACCTTTAGGATGAGCGCCTTCATTCGCCGCTCAAGGGAGCGATCGAGTTCTGCCACGTCCATCGGCGCCCTCCAGGCCCACGCTGCGCCACGCACCTTGCACGGCTACATGCCCCTGGGACGACAATACAGGCAGTGTTGCCCGACGTCAGCCGTCAATCCGTTCGTGACCGTGATAAACGGCCCTACTCGTCACACTCCCTCCGCCGTTTCAGCATGGATCTGCCGCGCCCGAGCCGCTACTTATCAGCGAGCGAGCGCATAGGCGCTCCCGGGCGGGGGTCCGAAAGATCAGCCGATGAAGTTCCATGAAGCCGCCATCGTCTCGGGAGGGCTGCTTGCCCAGCAGGCTACTGTATTCGCAACCGGCATCATCATCGCGCAGCAGTTGGGGGCCGGCGATTTCGGAACATTAGGGACGTTGAAGAGCCTTTCGACGGTGTTGGTGATCCTCACGCCGCTAGGTCTCGATCTCGCCCTCCTGAAACACGCGAGCTTCTATCGTGAACGGCTTGGCGAGCTGAAAGCAACCTCGCGTGCCCTGCGCATTATCGCCGCCGGGATCAATCTGCTGTTGCTGGCCCTCGTCGCTGCGTGGTTCGGTCCGGCGTTGCAGGCGATCTATCACGATACTCCGAATTTCTCCTATTTAAGCTTCGTCACCATGCTCGGATTACTCTTCGCCGCCGATATCCAGATTTCCGGCGCGCTTTACCGTGTGTTCGATCGCGTGATCCCTTATGCCCTGATCGTCAATTACGGGCAGCCAGTCCTGCGCCTGGCGCTGTCCTGCCTGGTGCTGCTGGCGGGATTTGGCCTGCAGGGCATTGTTTGGGTGAATACTCTGTCGTTCCTGGGCACCTATCTGGTCATCTTATGCTATGATCGTAGGGATCGCGTTGCCGCACTCTCGGTTCCAGTGCGTACCTTGGCAGCCAAGGTCGGCGCGATCTTGTCTGAATCCCTTTGGATGGCGGTGTCGCTGCTGGTGTATCAAGCGATGCGCCTGGTCGACATCATCGTCCTTTCTGCGATGACCACCCCGCAGGTCACGGGCGAATACACGGCCATGAGCAGTGTCGCACAGCTCATCCAGATCTATCCGATCGCGCTGTCCCAGACGCTCGGTCCGCGTATCGCCCTCCGCTACCGACAAGGAGACGTGATCGGTCTCGTCGGCGAGCTGCGCGGCTATCTGCGGAAGGCATCCTTGTTGGGCGGCTACCTCTTCGGCGGTGTCGCGGTGTTCGGCACTGACCTTGACCTCGTCTTTGGCAGGGGTTTCGAGATCTCGTGGGTGCTGGCATTCACGCTGGCGTTTGGTTGGTATGTCAGCGCGGTTTTGGCGCCGCTAGGCTTCGTGCTGTCGATGACCGGCCGCCACCGCCAGGAGGTGGCCATCCTGAGCGCTGGCGCGGCGACCTTGATCATCTGTCTCGTGGTCCTGATCCCGCCGCTTGCAGCCGTAGGCGCGGCACTCGCCGTCGCGATCGCCTTCGTACTCGCCAACATCGGGCGCGGCGCCTACGTCATTCGAGTCCTCGGCCTCAATCCGCTGCGGCTAAGGGATATGGTCCCGCCCATTGCGTTCATCATCGCAGCGCTGGCCTGCCGGCGGCTAGGTGCGCTGATCGGCGGTCGACAGCTGCCAATTCTGGTACTTGAATGCGCTGCCTATTCGGGGCTAAGCGCCGCCATATCCCTAGCGCTGCTGGTCGATGCGGCAGAACGACGGGTTATCTTGGACGTTCTCCGGCGCAAGCGCCGCATCGCCTAACTCCCATGTTCCAAATCAACGATGAGGTATAACGCTTCACCTGTTCGGTGCCTCGCACGGCGCTCCCTGTGTTGGCCCGCCGAGGGATAATCAATCAGAGTCTTGTCCGCGGGTTGTTTACAGATGGCAAACCTTCATTCCGCGCCATACCGGCCGTATCCATTAGCGGAGCGCCTTCGCGGACTGTTCTGCGACGAGATATGGAACATCGCCGTGGTGGACCAGTCGGCCGAGGACATCGTGCGCCGCGGCCTGCGGGAGCCCGCACGCTGGATGATCCCGCCGGGCCGCGGATGCATGGTCGCCGATCCGGCCTATCGCGAGCGGCGGGACGGCGGCCGTGTCCTGTACGCCGAATGGCTGGACTACAGGACCAATGTCGGCGAGATATGGGCCGCCGAGGTGGCCTCAGGACGCGATCTAGTGGAAGCGCAACTCACCCCGCTTCTCTCGCTGCCGGTTCATGTCTCATACCCGTTCCCATTCGAGGATGAGGAGGGGCGGCTGCTGATGACGGCCGAGACCTGGCAAGCAGGCGAGGTCGCATTGTGGACCGATGAACGGCCGCCTCGCCGCCTAGGCGCCCTCGTCGCTGGACATCGTATCCTCGACCCAACCTTGCACCGAGCCGGTACGCAGTGGTGGCTGTTCTGCACCTTGCACGACGTCGATCCAAACGGGGCTCTGTTCCTGTTTCATGCCAAGTCACCGCAAGGACCCTGGATCGCGCACCGCGGCAATCCGGTGAAGATAGACCGTGCTGGAAGTCGGCCCGCTGGCCCATTGTTTTGGGCCGATGGACGACTGATCCGGCCCGCGCAGGACTGCTCCGTGACCTACGGGGGCGCCGTCATCCTGCACGAGGTGATCCGACTGGACGAGGCTGGGTTCTTGGAACGTGTCGTGCGGCGGTTGGACCCTTTGCCCGGACCGTATCCTCGAGGCATCCACACATTGTGCCCAGCCGGGCCGCAGACGTTGATCGATGGAAAACGGTGGCGCGTTGACTTGGCTAGAGCTTCCCGAAAAACGGTTTTACTAATGAATCGGGTCTTGCGCCAGTCGCGCCCAAGGTCCGCTTACTCCCTATCGTAATCGCCCGTGATAATGGGCCGCCGGCTGCATTGCGGAGCGGGGTCTTTCTGGTCCACCGACAAAGCGATGGAGTGGGCGAGCCGGAATGGGTCGGTGGTCCTGTCCATCGTACTATATCCATTCGATGCTGTCGGCGGTGACGGCGGCGTGGCCGACGAGGTCGACGCTGCCCATCGCTCCGAAGGTGAGCAACGAGCCGCCGCGGCCGTCGCTCGCGCATTTGAAGGCGCTTCGCAGGCCTTTATCGACGCCGAGGCTGTCGCCGTCGGTGAAGTTGAAGTCCTCGATCTTTATCGTGCCGCTGTTGGCATGAAAGAAGTAGGTCGAGCCGTTGTTGCCGCCGCTCACGTCCAGCGACCCGGCGCCGGCCGTGAACAGGTTGCGGTTCGGCCCGGAGTCGGCGACCACCGTGTCCGTGCCGCTCCCGCCCGTCAGGGTCAGGGCGCCGGGGGAGTGGAAGACGAACGATTGCGTGCCAGAGCCGAGCATCACCGTCTCGCTGCGAATGTGCGAGTCGAACGAGACCGTGTCCGTCCCATTGGCGACGGATTGGGTCACCGTGGTGTCGAGCGGTCCCTTGAAGCTGCTGATGCCGCTGGTCGTGATCGGAACGCTGGCCGAAGTTCCCTTGTCGTCCGCGGCGGTCATGGTGGTCGGCGTCGCGGGCAATGCAGCCGCTATCTGGAAATTGCGGGTGCCGTTGGTCGGCATCGCCGCCGACTGGTGCGCGTCCGTTCCGTCATAGCTGACGTCGTCGACGTAGAGGTTCCGGTCCACCGAGCCGTTGGTGTCGGGATGGTTCGGGCCCCACGCGTCATTAATGAACTGTACCGACACCGTGTGCGCGCCCGCGCCGAACGTGCCCTCGATCGTGTAGGTCTGGTCCGCCCCCGCCTCGTGCGAGGCGGTGGCGTTGAACACCCCGCCCTGCTGCTTGCCGTCGACCAACACCTCGAAGCGCGCGTCACCCGCGGCGTCGGAAATGCTGTCGTGATTGGCGTAGGCGTTCTCGCTGATCTTCAGCACGAAGTCGTCCGGGCCGCTGCCGACCGTCGTCGGTGCGCTTTGCGGAACAACCTCGACGATAATAGGGTCGGCGGATAATTCGAACGACACGGAAGCGGTGTCGGTAAGGGTTTGCTGCGCGGTCTGTCCGAGGATCGGGTCATACGTGTCGATCTCCTGCGCGTCGGACCCGAGAGCGATGAAGACGGGAATCTCGGGCGGCCTAACGTCAGAAGTGCCGTTGTATAGTGTGGCGTTTCCGTTCCAAACGATGATATAGAACTTGCCATCGGATTTCTCGAGCAGCATCGAGGAGGCGGTCGAAGGCAGGCCGCTAATGCTGTAGCGAAGGGTTCCCAACTGCGCGGGTGGGGTGTCGTCCGACAACAGGCTGATCAGGTTCCTAATATCGGTGGCAGCCGGCTTCGGTGTTCCGTCGATGTTGAAGAGACCGAAGTGGTCCTCCTGGGCGGAGGACTGGTTGGTGTCATCCATCAAGTCATAGATGAACGTCTTGACGGCACCATCATTGTAGGCGTCCAGTAGCGCGTTGACATCTATTATACCTTGAGTGTATGGGTCGGCAACTCCCCAGAAGGAACTCGCGTAGCCAGAAGTCGAAATACCTGTTTCGGTAACGTAGACCGGCTTCCCGGGAGCTGACGCCCTCGCGGCGGCTACGCCGGCTGCCATATTAGCCGACAGCTGCTGTCCCACCCCGCCATACACGTGCCAGTTGGACGCGTTGACGTAAGGTCCAACGACAGGGATGGAGGTGGGCCCCGACGTCGAGGCCGCTACGACTAGCACATCGGCCGCCGTTAGAATCGGATCAGCCGCGACAGCCGTTTGCAAGTTTTGGTCGTCCAGAGCACCCCAAGCCAAATTCCCGTACGAGTTGATGCTTCCAAGATTGTAGCTACTGATGTTGTACTCGTTCGCGCCTTCCAAACTTTCGACGCTATTGGGAACTGCGTTCTCTAGTGTGTCGGCGCGTTGCGTGTCCTGCAACGAACCAATCGTGGTCAACGCTGCAGCGGTCGGGTTTTCCTGGGTCAGATCGAACCGCACGCCAGTTCTCGCGAGCGCGACATAGATCGGGAGCGCCCACTCGTATGGCGTGCCGTCGCGGACATTTTTGATACCCAAGTAGGCAACTTCCGCTTCGACAACGCTAGCGTTTTCCCAATTCTGGTAGCCGGAATCAATGTGGGCGTTGACGCCGATGGAGGCAACGAAGCTGCCTGCGCCATCAGCCTTTGTAGGGACGCTGCTGCCGCTCGCGAGCGAGCCTGAACTATTTGGAACCGATTCTGATATGAGCATGACTTACCTGAATGGTTCTGGAAATCAACAATGCACTGCTGTTGGTGGCGGTAGAATCAATAAGGTCTGATGTATTAAGAAAGTATCAACATCATTTCCGGATGGGGGGCGGCCAGTTTGTTGAGTTCACGTCTTTCATCGATGTAATCACCTCGCCGGTGCCGGCCGAGATCGACGGCGCGGATCTGGAGCGACGGCTGTTCGCCCCGGCCGGCTTCAACAGGCCGCCTGCGCGGATCATGCCGGAGTGGAACCAGGTTCACGCCGAGCTGCGTCGCCGCGATATGACGCTGCTTCTGCTTTGGGAGGAATATCGGTCCGAGCATCCGGACGGCTACGGCTACGGCCGGTTCTGCGATCTCTAAATCGCTTGGCGCGGTGGTGTCAGCGCGACGATGCGCCAGACCCATGTCGCCGGCGAGAAGCTGTTCGTCGACTACGCCGGCGACACCGTGTCGGTGTTCGACGGGGCGAGCGGGAAGAACGACGGATGCATGTGTTCGTCGCCGTGCTCGGCGCGTCGAACTACACCTACGCCGAAGCCCGATGGAGCGAGGGGCTCGCCGACCGTTCCCGTGCCGATTGACAGTCCGTCCAACTCGGTCTCGACAACCCGTTGGAAACACATCCTACCGTGACCACCCAACCCCCATTACGTCATCGTTCAGAGACAGCCTCTCAGCGAGGAATGTTCAAATCGCGACCTGATCCATAAAATCTACAGTGGAAACTAACACAGAGGTCGTTGCGTCGGTCCAAATTCCTGATCAGTCCACAGCGCCCAAGATCATTGCAGAATCTCCCCGGCTAGTTTTCCTTGACAGAAATTGGCCGCGCCAAATGCCGGAGCTTGTTTCACTCCGACCGCCCCGCCTTGTGCGCGAGCAGCGCCATCAGGCGGCGGTTGCGCCACTTCTGGCGGACGGCGTGGAGATTGCGCGGCAGCTCGTCGCGCCGCGCCGCCTCCAGCGCGGCGATGATCTGCGGCGTCCACTTGCGCGGCTTCATCTGCTTCTGCAGGTCGGCGAACAGCGAGCCGTAGCGTTCGCCATAATCGACGAGCCCGCCGGGCGCGTTGAGGTCCATCGCTTCGAGCGGCCCATGAATGCCCAACACAGGCTGAGCCCATGCTGGACGGTGTCGTCCCCGAGAACGGTCCCGGCCGGCGCGGCATCGGAGCACGAAAGCGCAGCCCTTTGGCCGGTCATCGCCGGCGCGAGCCTGTGCACGGCCATCAGGGGTGGGTCGCGACCGATCAGGAAGCCGGGTTGAC
>CAXUIE010000031.1:0-1964 GCA_964250825.1 uncultured Acidisphaera sp.
CAGCGCGTCCCATGCGCGGTCCGTGGGCCTGGGCGCGAGGCAATCTGTTCGGCTCCTGGTGGTCCACCGCCGTCAGTCTCGGCTTGGGCGCGCTCCTGCTCTTGTGCAGCGCCCGCTTCGCCGAGTGGGCGGTGTTCCACGCGATCTGGACCGTGCCGTATGACGCGCAAGGCAAGCCGGTGACCGACGCGTGCCAGAACGCGGGCGGCGTCGGCGCCTGCTGGGCGATGATTGGCGACAATTATCGCCTGATCCTTTTCGGGCGCTACCCCTATGCGGAGCAGTGGCGTCCGGCCTTGTGCGTCCTGCTGTTCATCGGCCTCTACGCCGTCTCCGCCACCCGCCGGTTCTGGCGGCGCGAGCTTGCGCTGATCTGGGGCGCGACCCTCTTCGTCATCGGCGTGCTGATGTGGGGCGGGGTGCTCGGGCTATCATTCGTGCCGCAGGACAGCTGGGGCGGCCTGCCGCTCACCCTGATCCTCGCGACCTTCGGGCTGGCTTTCTCGTTCCCGCTGGCGGTCCTGGTGGCGCTCGGCCGGCGTTCGACGCAACTGCCCGCGGTTCGGCTACTTTGCATGCTGTATATCGAGCTGATTCGCGGCGTGCCGCTTATCAGCCTCTTGTTCATGGCGAGTGTCATGTTTCCGTTGTTCATGCCGGACGGGGTGAACATCGACAAGCTGCTGCGGGCGCAGATCGCTTTTATCCTGTTCGCCGGCGCTTACCTTGCCGAGGTGGTGCGCGGCGGGCTGCAAACCTTGACCAAAGGCCAGTACGAGGCGGCTGACGCGCTCGGCCTTTCGTACTGGCAGAAGACCGGCAAGATCGTGTTGCCGCAGGCGCTCCGCCTCGTCATCCCGCCGCTGGTCAACACCTTCATCGGCTTCTTCAAGGATACGAGCTTGGTGCTCATCATCGGGCTGTATGACTTGCTGAGTGCCGGCAAGGTGGCGCTGGGCGAGCCGGCGTGGGCGTCGTTCTCGACTGAGGTGTACATCTTCCTCGCCGTTATCTATTTCGCCTTCTGCTTCGCCATGTCGAAATATAGCCGCGGTGTCGAGCGCGAGCTCGCCCGCTCGCGCGGCCGCTGAGGAGGTTGCCCGCATGGGCCAGGCGCAAGCGTCGGACCGGCAACCGGCGGTGTCGGCCGGGCAGCCGGCGATCGTGCTCGACCGGGTCAACAAGTGGTATGGCGCGATGCACGTCCTGCGCGACGTGTCGCTCGAGGTCGCGCGGCGGGAGCGAGTTGTCGTGTGCGGGCCGTCGGGGTCGGGCAAGTCGACCATGATCCGTTGCATCAACCGGCTCGAAACGCACCAGGAAGGCCGCATCGTCGTTGACGGGACGGAGCTGACCGACGACCTCCGGACGTTGAACACGATCCGCCGCGAGGTCGGCATGGTGTTCCAGTCGTTCAACCTGTTTCCTCACCTCACCATCTTGGAGAACTGCACCTTGGCGCCGATCTGGGTGCGCAAGATGCCGAAGGCGGCGGCCGAGGAGCTGGCGATGGATTATCTCCGGCGGGTCAAGATACCGGAGCAGGCGAAGAAATACCCAGGCCAGCTGTCGGGCGGGCAGCAGCAGCGTGTCGCGATCGCGCGGGCGCTGTGCATGAAACCACGGATCATGCTGTTCGACGAGCCGACCTCCGCCCTCGATCCCGAAATGATCAAAGAAGTGCTCGACACCATGATCGAGCTCGCCCAGTCGGGCATGACAATGGTCTGCGTGACGCACGAGATGGGCTTCGCCCGCCGCGTCGCCGACCGGGTGGTGTTCATGGATCACGGCGAGATCGTCGAGCAAGGCACGCCGCAAAAGCTGTTCGAGCGCCCGGAAACCGACCGTCTGAGGACCTTTCTGAACCAGATTCTGCGGGGAGAATAGCGCGGCCGTCGTCCCCGATGGGTTAGGCGCTCGACCTCCCTTGTCGGCCTTCGCTCGCCCATGAAGGAAATTGG
>CAXUIE010000031.1:1974-17448 GCA_964250825.1 uncultured Acidisphaera sp.
CCCATGGGCGGCGAAGGCCGAACACGCCAAGCCACCCCGCCACGGTGAGGCCGCGGGCGGGTGATCGCGACCCACTGGCCGTAGCTTAGCCCGAAGGCCGGCAGGCTCCCGTTCAGCAAGCTAAGGCGTTCCCGTCCAGCGGGTCTGGCCCTGACATTCGGCCTAGTCACCGCTTTTTCCTGGCGGCCGTAACCGGTCCACGATTTTCCACCACTTGCCTTGCGAATAGGCGCGGGCTCGCGCCCGCAGGGTGGATTCTTGACCGAGCGAAGCGACGCGGCCGTGTCAGCCTTTGAGCAAGGGGCAGGCGTGCTCCGACAGGGGCCGGAACGCTTCGGCTGCTGGCGTGACGGCGATCGGCTTCATCAGATCCCATTCCTGCTTGCTATCCGACGGCTTCTTGGCTTCGAACAGGTAGCAGGGATGGATCTTGCGCCCGTCTTCCCGGATGACGCCGCCGGCGCCGAAGCAGTCGTCGTCCGTTGGCATCGCCTTCATTCGCGCGACGGTGCCAGCGCCGTCCGCTTTCGCCGCCGCCGGGCCGAGATCGGCGACCGCCTTGAAGTAATGCAGCGCCGAGGAGTACTGCCCAGCTTGGATGCTGTTCGGCCAAAGTGCGACCTTGGGCTTGATCCGTTCCATGAAGGCGCGGGTGCGCTCGTTCAGGTCCCAATAGTAGGTTTCGCTCATCAGCAGGCCCTGCGCCGTGCCGAGTCCCGCCGCGTGGACGTCCGTGCTGTAAACGATCAAAGCCGCGAGCTTCTGGCCCGCCTCGGCGATTGCGAACTCGCGCGCCTGCTTGAGGCAGTTGACCGTATCGGCGCCCGAGTTCGCGAGCCCGATCACCTTCGCCCCCGAAGCACGCGCTTGTAGCAGGGCGGCGGAGAAGTCCGTGGTCTCCGGGAACGGGTAGACGTTGGCCCCGAGCACGGTCCCGCCGGCGTCGGTGACGAATTTCGACGCATCGCGCTGGAGCGCCTGCCCGAAGGCGTAATTCGCGGTGATGAAGAACCAGCTATCTCCGCCCTGCTTGGTCATGGCGCCAGCCGTGGACTTCGACGCCATGTAGGTGTCCGTCACCCAATGGATCGTGTTGGGCGTGCACGCCTTGCCGGTGAGGTCCGAGGTGGCCGTGCTGGTGCTGAGATAAATCTTGTTCTTCTCGCGGGCGATGCTGGTGATGACCAGGGCGCAGGACGAGGCGCCACCATCCTGGAGGACATCGACACCGCCCTGATCGAACCATTGCTTGGCGATGGAGGCGGCGAGATCGGGCTTGTTCTGGTGGTCGGCGACCAGTAGGTCCACGTCAAAGCCGTGGTCGCCCCATTCCTGCACGGCTTGGCGCGTGCAGGCGACGGAGGTCGGCCCTGTGAGATCGCGATACGGGCCCGATTGATCGTTCATGATGCCGATGCGGATGACGGGCCGCTGCGCGCGGGCGCGGCGGACCCGCGCGGTGGTGCCGCCGGCAGCCGCGGCGGCGCCCAGCAAGCTCCGGCGGGTGAGGGTCATGATCGCGGGCCTCCCTGTGCGCCCTCTGACGGGGCAGGTTGCTCATACCAGGAGCACAACCGCTTGGTCGAGGGCGCGGGCGCCTCGCGCGTTCCCGATCCCGTGACGGAAATCTTTACCGTCCTCTTGCGTAACAGCTGGCGAGGGGCCGAACGTGCGCTCGCCCCCGATCGAAGGCGGAGAAATCGATGAGCATCAATGTCAGCGAGTTCGTGTGGAAGCGGCTGGGCGAGTGGGGTCTCAAGCGGGTCTACGGCTATCCTGGCGACGGCGTCGGCGGCCTCGACGTGGCGCTCGAAAAGGCCAAGGACCACATGGAATATGTGCAGGTTCGGCACGAGGAAATGGCCGCGTTCATGGCCTCGGCGCACGCCAAGTTCACCGGCCAGGTCGGGCTCTGCTACGCCACCTCCGGCCCCGGCGCCATCCATCTGTTGAACGGCCTGTATGACGCGAAGATGGATCACGTTCCTGTGGTGGCCATCGTCGGCCAGCAGGCGCGAACCGCGATCGGCGCCCACTATCAGCAGGAAGTAGACCTTCAAACCCTGTTCAAGGACGTGGCCAGCGAATACGTCGCGACCGGGACGGTGCCGAGCCAGGTTCGCACACTGGTTGACCGCGCGGTCCGCATCGCCCAGGCCAAGCGCTCCGTGACCTGCATTATATTGCCAAACGACTTGCAGTTGATGACCTACGAGGACCCGCCACTGGCGCATGGGGCGACCCACACCGGCGTGGGCTATCCGGCCGAATCCAAGGTGCCGGAGCAAAGTGGCCTGCAGCAAGCGGCCGACGTGCTGAACGCGGGCAAGAAGGTTGCCATGCTGGTCGGGGCGGGCGCGCTCAGCGCCACTGACGAGGTGATCGCGGTGGCCGAGAAGCTCGGCGCCGGCGTCGCCAAGGCGCTGCTCGGCAAGGCGGCGGTGCCGGACGACCTGCCCTACGTCACGGGCTCCCTCGGGCTGCTTGGCACGAAGCCGAGCTGGGATTTAATGCAGGGCTGCGACACTTTCCTCATGGTGGGTTCGAGCTTTCCGTATAGCGAGTTCCTGCCAAAGCCGGGCAACGCGCGCGGCGTACAGATCGACATCAACGGGGCCAATCTCAGCCTGCGCTATCCGATGGAGGTGAACCTGATCGGCGACAGCGCGGCCACCCTGCGCGCGCTGCTGCCCATGTTGAGCCAGAAGACCGACACGTCGTGGCGCGACGAGATCGCGAGCGGGCTCAAGGACTGGTGGAAGGTGCTCGAAGCGCGCGCGATGAACGGGGCCGACCCGCTGAACCCGCAGCGCGTGTTCTGGGAATTGTCGCCCCGGCTGCCGGACAACGCGATCATCACCGCCGACTCAGGCTCGGTCGCCAACTGGTACGCGCGCGACCTCAAGATGCGGCGCGGCATGAAAGCCTCGCTATCCGGCAGCTTGGCCTCGCTCGGCGCGGGCACGCCCTACGCGATGGCGGCCAAGATGGCCTTCCCGGACCGGACGGTGATCGCCTGCATGGGCGACGGCGCCATGCAGATGAACGGCCTCAACGTGATGATCACCATCTCGAAATACTGGAAGCAGTGGTCCAACCCGCACCTGATCGTGCTCGTGCTGAACAACCGCGACCTCAACCAGGTGACCTGGGAGGAGCGGGTGCAGTTGGGTGCCGGCAAAACCGAAAGCACGCAAAGCATCCCGAACTTCCCGTATCACAAATACGCCGAGCTGGGCGGGCTCAAGGGCATCTTCGTCGACCACCCCGACCGGGTCGGGGCGGCGTGGGACGAGGCGCTGTCGGCGGATCGCCCGGTGATTCTGGAAGCCTACACCGACCCCAACGTGCCGCCGCTGCCGCCGCACATCACGGTCAAGGACGCCATGCATTTCATGACCATGATGCCGAGCGAGCCGGAACTCGGCAGCGTGCTGAAGAACAGCGCCAAGGAGTTGCTGGCGACCGTTCTGCCCGGCAAGAGCTGAACCGATGCGCCCGGTCGCGCGCATCGGGCCGCTGCGCGCCCGGGCCTACAAGTATCCAACGGACGCGCCGGAGGCGGATGGCTCCTTCGCCTGGACTTCCACCACCTTGGTCGTGGTGGAGGTCGAGGCCGGGGGAGCGAGGGGCCTCGGCTATACCTACACGGGCGAAGCCGCGGTCGGGCTGATCTCGACCATGCTCGCCAAGGCGGTGGTCGGCGAGGACGCGATGGACCCCCCGCGCGCTTGGCGGCGGATGCAGGGCGCCGTGCGCAACGTTGGGCGCGACGGGATGGCCGCGACGGCGATCGCCGCGGTGGACGCAGCATTGTGGGATTTGAAGGCGAAGTTGCTCGACCTTCCGTTGGCGGTCCTGCTCGGCCGCTATCGCGACGACGTGCCAATCTACGGCAGCGGCGGATTCACCACCTATGACGATGAACAGTTGCAAGCGCAGTTGCGGGGCTGGGTGGAGCGCGACGGCTGCCGATGGGTGAAGATGAAGATTGGCACCCACCCCCATGATGACCCACGCCGGGTGCGGGTCGCGAAGCGGGCGATCGGTGAAGCGACCCTGTTCGTGGACGCCAATGGCGCTCTTCCCGTGAAGCGGGCGCTGCAGCTCGCCGACGTGTTCGCGGCCGAGGCGGAGGTCGCATGGTTCGAGGAGCCGGTCTCCTCCGACGACCTGGCGGGGATGGGACAGGTGCGCGCCCGCGCCCCCGCGTGCATGGAGGTGGCGGCGGGCGAGTACGCCTACGATCTCGACGACGTGCGCCGGATGCTGGAAGCTCGGGCGGTCGATGTACAGCAGGTGGACGCGTCGCGCTGTGGCGGTGTCACCGGGTTTCTGCAAGCAGCCGCCGTTTGCGAGGCGCACCACATCGACCTTTCCGGCCATTGCGCGCCGGCGCTGCACCTTCATGCGGCCTGCGCCGCGCCCCGGTTCCGCCACCTCGAGTGGTTCCACGACCATGTGCGGATCGAGCACGCGCTGTTCGACGGCGCGCCGATCCCGACGAAAGGTGCGATCCGGCCCGACCTGACCCGGCCTGGGCTTGGGCTCGCATTCAAGCAGCAGGACGCGGAGCGCTACGCCATCTGAGGCTCGCCGCCTCGCGCCGCGATGCGTTGCGCACCGCAGGGCTGGGGGCGGCCGCCGCCCTGGTAGGCGGGCTCGGCATCACGCCGGCGATGGCGCAAGAGATGGCGAAGGAGACCGGCCGCAGCTCCAAGCCCCTGAAAGCGGCGTTTAGCAATGCGGGGTTGCAGGCGACCTGGTGCGCCCAGGGCAAACAGGCGGCCGAGGCGTGGGGCAGGCTCTACAACGTCGACGTCACCTGGTTCGACGGCGAGCTGAACGCGACCAAGCAGCGCAGCGCGATCGACGACATGGCGAGCCAGAAATGGGATTTCGTCGCGATCCAGGCTTTCGGCATCGGCACCCTGACCGCGCCGGTCAAGAAGATGATCGAGGCCGGCGTGCCGGTGATCGACATGGACACCCTGATCGCGCCGCTCGACAGTATCGACGTTCACAGCTTCATAGCGCCCAACAACGAGTTGATGGGATCGTCGGTGACGCAGGCGTTGATGGACGCGATCAACGGCGAGGGCATCGTCACCATGACGCAGGGAGCGCTCGGCCATACCGGCGCGCAGGGCCGGGCGCGGGGCTTTCACAGCATCGTCGGCAAATACCCGAAGGTGCAGGTGGTGGACGAGCAGCCGGGCGACTGGGACGTGTCCAAGGTGGCGCGTATCTGGGAAACCCTGCTGACCAAGTACCCGAAGATTGACGCGGCCTACTTCCACAACGACGACATGGCGCTCGCCGCGTACAACGTAATGAAGGCGCACAACCGCACCAGCATCAAGATCGGCGGCTGCGACGCCATGCCGCCGGCGCTGGCCGCTGTCAGTGACGGGCGGATGACGGCGACGGTGCGGAACCCGTCCTGCCGCATCCACGGCGGCGCCATCGTGGCCGGGGTCGCCGCGGTTGTCGGCGGCGAGAAGACCGTCAGCGGCGGTGGGATGGGCGGCATCCCGAAGAACATCGTCGCCGACGGGCCGGTCGTCACCAAGGACAACGCGCCGGGCATGTTGTGGATGGAAAGCCATTTCCTTATCTGAAGGCGCGCCGCTCCTCGAACTCGCGGGCATCCGCAAAAGCTATGGCGGCGTGGCGGCGCTGGCCGGCGTGGACTTCTCGCTGGCTCTCGGCGAAATCCACGGCCTGGTCGGCGAGAACGGAGCCGGCAAGAGCACGCTGATGAAGGTCATCGCGGGCCTCGTGACGCCCGACGAGGGCACCATGCGGCTGGCGGGCCAGTTGGTTCGCCTTCGCTCGGCTCGCGACGCGCTCGTGGCCGGCATCGGCATGGTGCATCAGGAGCTTTCGATCGTCCCGGAGCTGTCGGTCGCCGAGAACGTCGCCCTCGGCACGCAGCCGCTCAATCGGTTCGGCCTCGTCGATTATCGCCGCATGGTACGCGATGCGCGGGGGCACCTCGAACGCCTCGGGCTCGACATTGATCCGCGCCGATTGGTCGGAGAGCTGCCGATTGGGTTGCAGCAGCTCGTGGAACTCGCGCGCGTGCTCTCCTCCGGCGCTCGCCTCATTATCCTCGACGAGCCGACCTCCGCTCTTTCGCCGCCCGAGATGGTGCGGCTGTTCGCCATGCTGCGCCGTGTGCGCGACGAGGCCGGAACATCGTTCGTGTTCATCAGCCATTTCCTCGATGACGTGCTCGGCATCAGCGATCGCGTCACCGCGCTCCGCAACGGGCGGCAAACGGGGAGCGCGCCGGTTGCGGCGATCGACAAGGGCTGGCTGATCGCGCGCATGATCGGCGGCGGGCACGAGGCGCTGGAGGAAAGCTACACTGGCGAGATCGCGCTGCCGGCCAAGTCCGCCACAGCCGTGGTGATGTCGGCGGAGAGACTTGCGGCTGAAGGAGCGTTCGAGGACGTTTCTCTCGAGGTGCGGGCCGGCGAGGTGGTCGGCGTCTACGGCTTCCTCGGGTCCGGCCAGCTCGAGCTCGCCCGCGCGCTGTTCGGCAAGCTCAGGCTCGCGCGGGGAACGGTGCGGATCGATGGCCGCCCAGCGCGGCTGCGCGGCACGAGCGCGGCCAAGCGCGCCGGCGTCGCCCTCGTGCCCGAAAGCCGTCGCGCGATGCTGTTCGCCGCCGAGCCGATCTACAAGAACATCTCCATCGCCATTCTGGAACGCATCGCGCTCGTTTGGCTCAAGCCGGCCCGCGAGCGCGCCATCGCGCACGGGCACGCGGCCAACCTGCAGATCCGGCCGCCGCTGGTGGACCGTCCGCTCGGCACGCTATCCGGCGGCAACCAGCAGAAGGTGGCCCTCGCCAAGTGGCTGACCCACCCGCCGCGCCTGCTCGTCTTGAGCGAGCCCACGCGCGGGATGGACGTGGGCGCCAAGGACGACGTGCTGCGCATCGTGAAGTCGCTGCGCGCGCAGGGTATCGGCATCCTCGTCGTCTCCGCCGAGCCGGAAACGGTGCTCTCGCTCGCCGACCGGGTGCTGGTGATGAAGCGCGGACGCGTCACGCGCGAGTTCACCGGCGAGGCGGTGAGCAAGGACCGGCTGCTCGCCGCCGCCTGATCATCGCAACAGAAGCGGACCCATGAGAACGACCTGGCTGCGCAACCAGCTCCGCAACATCGCGCCGTTCGCGACCCTGCTCGTCCTCGTCGTGCTGTTCGCGCTCGCAAGCCCGTCCTTCGCGACGCTCGACAACCTCGCCAACATCCTCCAGCAGATTTCCGTCACCGGGATCATCGCGGCCGGCCTCACCTTCGTGATCCTGTGCGCGGAGATCGACCTGTCGGTCGCGAGCGTCGCCAACGCGGTCGGCATCCTGGTCGCGTGGTTCACGTCGCAAGACAGCAGCGTCAACATCGCCAACCTGCCCGTGCCAGGAGCGGTCGCGGTGGCGCTGGCATTGGCGGCGAGCCTGCTGCTCGGCGCGATCACCGCGTTCGGCGTCACCGTCATCGGCATCCCGAGCTTCATCATGACGCTTGCCATGCTGCAGATCGGCAGCGGCGTCTGCGCGCTCCTGGTGCGGGGGCAGATTGCCTACACCGTGCCGCCCGTGATCGCGACGCTTGGCAACGGCTCGATCGGGCCGGTTCCGTGGATCGTGATCGTGGCTGGCGTGGTGCTGCTCGTTTCGCACATCGTGCTGACCTACACGCGCTTCGGCCGGTACGTTTACATGACCGGCGGCAACCGCGAGGCCGCCGAGTATTCGGGTGTCAGCACGCGGGCGATCGTCGCCGCGGTGATGGTGATATCCGCAGTGTGCGCCGGCATCGCCGGAATGCTCGGCGTCGCGCATTTTGGCAGCGCGCAACAGGACGAGTTCGACAACTACCTGCTCGACAGCATTTCCGCCGTGGTGGTCGGCGGCACCAGCCTGTTCGGCGGCCAGGGCGGCATCGGCAACACCATCATCGGGCTGTTCGTGTTGGGCGTGCTGAACAACGGCCTTGACCACGTGCGAATCGACAGCTTTCTCAAAATCCTGATCCGTGGGCTCATCTTGCTGCTGGCGCTGATCGTGAACGTGTACGCGCAGCACCTTCGCACCCGCTCCGCCGCCGCGTCCGGAGCCTGAAACTTCGATGCTGCGCTGAACGGCTGACAGAACCTTGCACGCTTCGGCACGATAAATACCCATGAGCTCAAGCAGACCCACCGGCGCTGTCGCGACGGCGCTGGCCCTGGCGGGCGCCGCGACGGCGGCCGGCGCCATGCTCTCCTTCGACGGACGGCACCGGACCGGGGTCCCGCCGGGCCGCTTGGTGCCGGGGGGCAAGCTGCGGCTGCCCGCCTCGCCGACCGTGGACCGGGGCACGTCGGTCCGGGCGGCGCGGCGGCTCAACCGGGCGGCGGGCACTATCGCGTCATCCGTGCTGTTCGACAGCGCGATCGAGCATTACCGGGGCGCTTTCGCCAACAAGGCAATGTTCGCGCCGCTCGTCACCTCGGCGCTTTCGCTTGCGGCGAGCTTGCATGGGACGGGCGACCGCAGCTCCCGAGCGCATGTCGGGCGCGATACGGCGTACGCCGCGGCGGCGATTACCGGGCTGGCGGGAACGGGGTTCCACATCTACAACATTGGCAAGAAGCCGGGCGGAGTATCCTGGCAGAATCTGTTCTATTCCGCGCCGATTGGCGCGCCGGCGGCGCTGATTTTGTCGGCGATGACGGGCTTCCTGGCGGAACGGGTGCGCGATAACAAACCCGGGACGGTGCCGACCATTCTCGGCCTGCCCGCGGGGCGCGCCGTCGCCGCCGCGACCGGAGTCGGCCTCATGGGCACGGTCGGCGAAGCGGGGCTGCTGCATTTTCGCGGCGCCTATCATAATCCTTTCATGTTTCTGCCCGTTGCCGTTCCGCCCGTGGCCGCCGCTTTGCTGGGCGGGACCGCGCTAGGGCCGGCACGCAAGCCGCGGCGGTTCACCCGTTGGTGGCTGCGGAGCACCGCGCTGCTCGGCGTTGCTGGCGTCATTTTCCACGCGATTGGCGTTGCTCGCAGCATGGGTGGGTGGCGGAACTGGAGCCAGAACGTGATCGACGGCCCGCCTCTGCCCGCGCCGCCATCTTTCACCGGCCTCGCGTTGGCCGGCCTCGCCGCCTTGGGCCTGCTGGAGGATCAACCCGATGAGTGAGCCTAGGCCGAATCGCTTTCCCGGCTATGACGTGCTGGCCAAACGCAATTCGCCGTCTTGGAACGAGCCCACCCGCAAAGCCATTGACAAGCGCTTGTCGGTGCCGCGCGAGCCGCGGTTCTTTGGTCAGGATGAGTGGCTGACCCTGCAAGCGGTTTGCAACCGCATCCTGCCGCAACCGGCCGACAGGCCGCCCGTGCCGCTGGCCGCCTATGTCGACCAGAAGATGTTCGAGCGGAAGCTCGATGGCTATCGCTACGCCGCGCTGCCGGAACAGGGACAAGCGTGGAAACGCGGGCTTGCGGCGTTCGAGGAAGTCGCGCGGCGCGACTACGACGCGGGCTTCGCCACTCTGAGCGGGGAACGCCAGGACGAGATCCTGCGACGGACGGAGCAGGGCACCCTACGCGCGGACGCGCTCGACGGAATGCCGCCGCACGCCTTCTTCGAGCATCGCGTGATTCAGGACATCGTTCCGGCCTACTACGCGCATCCGACGGCGTGGAGCGAAATCGGCTTCGGTGGCCCGGCGAGCCCGCGCGGCTATGTGCGCACCGCGCTCAACCGGCGTGATCCCTGGGAGGCAGCCGAGGCGCACCCCGGGGAAGAGACGAAAGCGCTGCGGGAGAACAAGCGTGTTGGATGACGCCCTGAGGGCGCCGCGCGCGACTGGCGGCCGGGCACCGGACGTCTTCAAGCGGGGCGGCTGGGCGCCGATGCGCGAGTATCCCGAGAGCGAGGCGGTGGATTTCGTCGTTGTCGGCACCGGCGCCGGCGGGGGCCCGCTGATTTGTGGACTAGCCGAGCACGGATTCTCGGTCATCGGTTTTGACGCCGGCGGATATTTCCGACCGCTCGACGATTTCGCGTCCGACGAGACCGAGCAGTCCAAGCTGTATTGGATGGACGAGCGCATCATCGACGGCGCCAATCCGATCAGGATGGGCGGGAAAAACAGTGGCAAGGCCGTCGGCGGCAGCACCGTTCATTTCGCGATGGTATCGCTCCGTTTTCGGCCCGAGTGGTTTAAGTCGCGCTCCGCTCTCGGCTACGGCGCGGATTGGCCGCTCGACTGGCGTGACATGTGGGGCTACTACACGAAGGCCGAGCGGGCGCTGGCGATCGCCGGCCCCGTCAACTACCCGTGGGGACCGAAGCGGCCGCGCTATCCCTACCGCGCGCACGAGATCAACGGGGCCGCGGCGCTACTCGCTCGGGGTGCCGAAGCGCTTGGCTACAAGTGGGCCGAAACGCCGCTTGCCACCGTCTCGGCGCCCCGCGGCGACTCACCCCCGTGCGTTTACCGCGGCTTCTGCCGCTATGGGTGCTCCACCAACGCCAAGCAAAGCCAGCTCGTAACGTTCATTCCTCGCGCTCTGAATGCAGGCGCCGAGATTCGCGATCTCGCCATGGTGGGCCGGATCGAGACCGGTCCGGACGGGCGCGCGACCGGCGTGCATTACATGCGAGAGGGCAAGTGGCGGTTCCAGAAAGCGCGCAACGTGGTGGTCGCGGGCTACGCAATCGAAACGCCGCGCCTACTGCTGAACTCCGCCAACGACCGCTTCCCAGACGGACTTGCCAACAGCAGCGGGCTGGTCGGCAAGAACCTTATGACGCAATCGAACCAGGCGGCGTGGGGCTACATGGAAGAGGAAGTGCGCTCCTACAAGTCGCCGCCCTCGACCACGATCACCGAGCATTGGAATTATGAGGATCGCAAGGATTTTTTCGGAGGCTATACCTGGATGGCCCAGGGACCGCTGCCGCAGGAATGGGCCTTTGTGCTCACCTCCTCCCGCGGCCGATGGGGCGAGTCGCTGCCGCGCGAGATGGCGCTCTACAACCACCAGGTCGGGCTCAAGATGGTGGGCGAGATGCTGCCCAACGAGGCCAACCGCGTGACCTTGGCCGACGATGTGGACCAGTACGGCCTCCGCGTTCCCCGCATCACCTACAGTTGGGGCGACAACGACAAGGCGCTGATCAAGCATGCGCTCGGTCAGATGCGGGACAGCCTCCTGGCCGTGGGTGCCAGGGACGTTTTCCCGCAGGAGGATGACACCAACCACCTGGCCGGCACAGCCCGGATGGGGTTCGACCCGCGAACAAGCGTTGTCAACGCCGACTGCCGGAGTTGGGACATTCCAAACCTTTGGGTGTGTGACGGATCGGTGTTCCCAACGACCGGCGGCGTGAACCCGTCGTTGACGATCACCGCCATCGCCATGCGCACGGCGGATAGGATCAAGACTTTGGCCGCCCAAGGCGACCTCTGACCCTGTAATCATGAGGAATCCGTTGCCCGCGCCCGGATGGAGGTTGTATCGGTGCGAACTACATGACGGAACAGGATAGGGTGGTTGCGGGGCTGTTTCGGAGCGGGCGCGGAGAGGCGAGGTCTGTGGCGCGCGTGGCCGGAATGCCCCGGTGCGAGAGGGCTTAGGGTGAGCCTCAGCGCATCGGCGCAAGCGAGCTACGAGTGCGCCTGCCGACAAGCTTCATCGGCCAGCCTGCCACAGCCTCGTGTCGGGCGTCCGAACTCGGGTTCCGAGCGCCATGGCGACGGCGATGAGAGTGGACCGTGACGTGTGAGGCCCTGGCAAACCGCCGTGCCTTCCTGCGCCAAGTCGGACTGCCCGACAACGAGCGCCCGGCGGCCGAAGTGTCCCGGCCGGTCGAAACGCCTTGTGACCGGCCGATCGGCGTGGGTCACCGGTGCTGCCTCGCCCTCATCGCCACGCGCAACTACCTTCCCTACGCGCTGCTGACCGCGGACAGCTTCCGCCAGCATCATCCGGACATGCCGGCTTTCCTGCTGCTCGTGGATGGCGAGAAGGCGGATGCGGCGCTGTTTCCCGGGACGACCATCTTGCTTGCCGACCTACGGCTCGCGCACGCCGGCTGGTACTCCGCCAAGTTCACCGCCTCGGAGTTCGCCAACAGTCTCAAGCCCGTGTTCCTGAGATTCCTTGCGAACTTCGCGCAGACCGCCGTGTATCTCGATTGCGACCTCGCGGTGTTCAGTCGCTTCGACGAGATGATTGACGCGTTGGAGCGGAGCGACCTTGTGCTCACGCCGCACATGCTCCAGCCGTTGCCCCGGCCCGAGCAGTTCAACGTTCGCCCGTCGCGCGGCGACATATTCAACTCGGGCCTCATCAACGCCGGTTGCTTCGCGATCCGCCTGCACGCGTGCGCGGAGTTCCTGCGATCCTGGGAGGAGGCCAACTTCGCAGCCGGCGCGTTTTACGCGCCGGCCGGCTATCAAACCGACCAGCAGCACCTCAATTGGGCGCTGGTCAACGTTCCGAACGTTTTCGTGCTGCGCGAGCCGCGTTACAATGTCGCGTATTGGAACCTCCATGAACGCGACCTTTGGGTGGACGAAGAGGGAGGACATCGGGTCGGCGAGAAGCCTCTCGCGTTCTTTCACTTCAGCGGCTACGACGTGGAACAGCCGCTGCTCCTGTCGCGTCACGATGGTCGCAACTCCGTCTACAACCTTCCCACAGTCGCCGGACTGTTGAGCTGGTACAGCGGCCAGATCCTTGGCTCGCCGATCCGGACGTTGCTCGCCGAAGACTACCGATTCGACACGTTGCCCAACGGGATGCGCTTGAACGGACTGCTGCGCGACCTGCTGAAGCGCTATGAAGTCTACTGCCCCAGATTCGATGCAGGAGCGGAGCACGGCGCCGACCGGCTGTGCGCGTTCCTCATGGACCCGCTGCCCGCTGCTCGCTCGCTCCTGCCATTGGTCGCGGCGGAGATCTACGACCGGCGGACCGACTTGCGTGATCTGTTTCCGGGCGCCCACGTCGCCATCAACCCGTCGCGGTATTGGCACTGGTTCTGTCAACATGGCGGCGTCGAGTTCGACATCCAGTTCCTGATCGATCGCTTCCGCCGGACTCTGATGTCAGATTCAATCAGCAGCTTCGCCTCGGAAATCGCGCAATTGATCGGCGTGGAGCTGAAGTTCCTCGGAGTCGACCGTCGGACGGCGGCCGAGCACTTGCGTGATCTCGGGCGCGCCGACCTCGCCGGCAACCTGCTCGAAGCCAAGCCGGAGTGGGGCTTTTTCTCCGACATCTCGGCGGTGCTCGACATCTATCAACGGCGCAAGGATCTCCACGAGAAATTCGCCGACCTCCTGGACGCGAGCCACGCCGGTTTTCTCGAGTGGCTCAGCACTCATGCGCCGGCCGAGCACATGTTGCCGCCGAGCGCGGCGGAAGACTTCGCGACCCGTACTGCTCCGTGCTGTCTTGCTCGGATATTCTCCTATGTCGCTCGGCAGCCTCAGCTGGAGACGACGTGTCGTGCGTACCTGCTGACCGAAAACCCCGAGCCACTGATCCGCGATCTCATCGCAGGCGCGGGAGAGGGGCTGGAGTACGACCTGCACGACGTCGTTGCTTTGAGTTTCATCCATGCGAATCGACGGGAGCTGCTCGTTCCGCTCTATCTCGAGCTGCCGTCGGTGCGGCGAATAATGAACGCGTCGCGCATAGCGGCGTCCAGCGTCGCGCTCCTACCGGAGCACGCGCGATCAACAGCTTGGGCCAAGCGCGGGTGCGCCCTCCACGAATCCTGCTTCGATCCATTCGAAGCGTACCTCGATGAGGAGATGCGGGCGCAGGCGCACTCCGCGCTTTCCTCGTTCGCCGACGTGTTTAAGCTGCTGAGCGCGACGAGTGGCGGCTTGGTCGGAGCAAGTTCGCTCGAGGCTGCGTTTGGCAGGGCGTTGAGGCGCTCATCGCCGGAGGAAACCAAGTCGCGCCGGCTCTCGGAATTGCTGGCTGAAAGGCAGCTGTCGCCGAGCGTCAACATCTTCGGTTATTTCAACTCCGACATCGGCATCGGCGAGTCGAGCCGTGGCTTGGCGCGTGCCGTCGCCCAGCATCGGGCCGTGAACGCGCTGCCGTATCACACGGCTCAGATCCGCGCCGGAACCCGCTTGGCGGACCTGTTCTGCCGCTTCGATTATTTGTCGGACACCAATGTTTTCGTCTCCTACCCGCATCAACGCGAGGATCTCCTCGGCATGTTGGCCGCCGAACATCGGAAGGGGCGCCGGAACATCGTGCATTTGGCTTGGGAGCAGAAGGTCGCCAATCCGTGGTGGAAGATCGTCTACGACCGTTACGATGCGATCTGGGTGATCTCCGAATTCGCCGCGACTCCGTTTCGCCGCATGTTCCCCGATCGCGTCACGGTCGTGCCGAACGTCCTCAACGTCGAGGATTTTCCGCGCTTTGATGAGCTCGACGCCGCCCGTCTGAAGCGGGACATCCTGAGCTTTCTGTTCGTCTTCGACGCCAACAGCTCGATCGAGCGCAAGAACCCCGAAGCGGTCATTGCCGCATTCTCCCTTGCGTTCAAGGGAACCCGCGGCGCGCGGGACGTGGAGCTCGTCCTGAAGGTGGGCGGCTTGCATCGTCCGGAACACGCGGCGCGGGTGGAGCGCTTGATGCGCCTTGCGCACGAGTCCGGGCTCGCCATTCGGTTTGACGGACGCCAGCTTTCCCGAGAGGAGCTGTTGCGTTTGATCGCGGCGGCGGATTGCTACGTGTCCCTGCACCGCGCGGAGGGCTTCGGCTACACGATGGCGGAGGCGATGTCGTACGGCGTTCCGGTGATTGCCTCGGGCTACTCGGGCAATCTCGAATACATGACGGCGGAGAACAGCCTCCTGGTCCCGTGCCGCGAAGCGTTCGTCCAAAGCGCTGACGGCCCGTTCCAGCGCGGCTCGGTGTGGGGCGAGCCGGACGTTGCCGCTGCTGCCGCGTCCATGCGCTGGGTCGCCGCGCATCGCGCGGACGCCATCGCTGTGGGCCGGAAGGGGCGCGCGAGCGTCAGGGCCAAGCTGACGGCGGCGGCGGTGGCCGAGACGATCGCCTCTTATTTCAAAGATCGGCCGCTACGGATGACCGGCTGACGGAAACGGTTGGCGGCTGCTTGAGGGTTTGGAAGATCACGCAGTAGCGCTCGACCGTGTCGATCATGCGCTGCAGCTTGGCATCGTCGGCGTCCGCGTCGAGTTCGAACCGTAGAGCGATGCTTATCATGCCGACAGGCGCTGCCTTGTCGATGCCGAGCGTGCCCCGGACGTCCCACTCGCCCTCGGCGATGACGCGGGCGCCGCGCATCGACACGCCGTAGGCGGTGGCGACGGCGCGAAGCGTCACGCCGGCGCAGGCGGCGAGCGCTTGCAGCAGCATGTCGGCCGAGCAGGCCAGTTCGCCCGACCCGCCGGCCGCCGCGTGCAGGCCGGCGA
>CAXUIE010000032.1:0-5925 GCA_964250825.1 uncultured Acidisphaera sp.
TCCCACACGTCCACGACGTGCTGGCGCCGGGCGACGAGCGGAAATTGGCCGGTGAACACATGCCCCGCCCCGGCCCGCGCGTCGCGCGCCAGGGCCGCCGAGCCGCTGCGCTCGATTTGCTCATCCGGCAGCTCCTCGATGAAACGGCTCGGGATGCTGCTCTGCCAATTGGCGTAGATGCGCCGGTTGGCGGCGTGGCTGACGATGGCCCGCCGCCGCGCCCGGGTGAGCCCGACATAGGCGAGGCGGCGCTCCTCCTCGAGACCCTTGACCCCGCTCTCGTCGAGCGCCCGCTGGTTCGGGAACAGACCCTCCTCCCAGCCGGGCAGGAACACGTTGTCGAACTCCAGCCCCTTGGCGCCATGCAGGGTCATCAGGCTGACCCGCTCGCCTTCCGCGTTCTCCTCGTTCTCCATAACCAGCGCCACGTGGTCGAGGAAGCCGGCCATTGTCTCGAAATCCGCCAGCGCGCGGACCAGCTCCTTGAGGTTTTCAAGGCGCGCCGGCGCGTCGGGCGACTTGTCCTGCTTCCACATCTCCGTGTAGCCGCTTTCGTCGAGCATGGTGGCGAGTGTCGCCACATGCCCGTCGCGCCCCAGCATCTCCCGCCACCTGGCGAAGCCGCTCAGCAAGCTTGCGACGCTTTCCTTCAAGCGCCCCTTCAGCCCGCTCTCGGTCACTAGCGCCGCCGCCGCGGCCGCGAGCGGGACGCCGCGCGACCTCGCCGCTTCATGCATCGACCGCAGCGCCGCGTCGCCCACGCCCCGGCGCGGGACGTTGACGATGCGCTCGAACGCGAGATCGTCGGCCGGCTGATTGAGCACGCGCATATAGGCGATCGCGTCGCGGATCTCCTGCCGCTCGTAGAACCGCAGGCCGCCGATCACGCGGTACGGCACCCCGAGCGTGATCAGCCGCTCCTCGAAGGAGCGGGTCTGGAACCCGGCGCGCACCAGGATCGCCATCTCGGCCAGCGACTCGCCGTCGCGGCGGAACGCTTCCACCCGTTCGCCGACCATGCGGGCTTCCTCGTCGGAGTCCCACAACGACAGTACGGTCACCTTCTCGCCCGTCGCGTCGTTGCGCCCGGGCCGTAGCGTCTTGCCGAGCCGCCCCTCGTTGTTGGCGATCAGTCCCGATGCAGCGGCGAGGATGGGGGCCGTGGACCGGTAATTCGCCTCCAGCCGGACGATCCGCGCCGCCGGGAAGTCCTTCTCGAAGCGAAGGATGTTTTCCACTTCCGCGCCGCGCCAGGAGTAGATCGACTGGTCGTCGTCGCCGACGCAGCAGATGTTCGAGTGCGCCTGCGCCAGCAGCCTGAGCCATAGGTACTGGACGAGGTTGGTGTCCTGGTACTCGTCGACCAGGAGATAGCGGAAGAACCGATGATACTGCGCCAGCACGTCGGGCTTGGTTCGCAGGATTTCCGTCATGTGCAGCAGAAGGTCGCCGAAATCGGCGCTGTTGAGGCTGCGCAGGCGCTCCTGGTAGCTGCCGTATAGCTCGCGCGCCCGGCCCGCGGCGAAGTCGGTGTCCTCCGCCAGCGTCACACGGTCGGGCGTCAGTGCGCGATCCTTCCAGCGCTGGATGACGGCCATCAGCGCAGGAGGCGCCCAGCGCTTGGCGTCGATCCGCGCCGCTTCCATCACCTGCTTGAGCAGGCGCAGCTGATCGTCGGTGTCGAGGATGCCGAAACCGGAGGTGAGGCCCACCTGCTCGGCGTGGCGCCGCAACATGCGGGCGCAGAGGGCGTGGAACGTGCCGAGCCAGAGCCCTTCGGCGGGCCGCCCGAGAATGGCCGAAACCCGCTCGCGCATCTCGCGCGCCGCCTTGTTGGTGAAGGTGACGGCGAGCACCTGCCCGGGGGCGGCCCGCCCCGTCATGAGGATATGGGCGAAGCGGGTGGTCAGAACGCGGGTCTTGCCGGTGCCCGCGCCGGCGAGCACCAGCAACGGACCGTCCACGGTCTCCACCGCCTCGCGCTGCTCGGGGTTCAGGCGGGTCAGGTAATCGGCCACGCGCTCGGATATAGTGGCCGGCGCGAGTCCGGCCAACCGCCCGGTTCGCACCGACGTCCGCGCACTCGCTCTCCCCCCAAGCGGGGAGAAAGCTTGCGTCCGCGGTTCGGGCGAGTGCCGCGAGCTTTGCGCTGCTCCTGGATCCCGCCTCTTGGCTACGCTTCAGCCGGGATGGCGGCGCGCGAGCGATCACCCCGATATCAAGGTGCCGAACAAGTCCCAGTTGCGTCCATTGAAGCGTATGGGCTGCATCTGCTTGACCGGCCGGTAGTCGGTTGGGCTGGTGTTGACGGTGATGCCCGGCAGCAGCAGCGGCAACTCGAGGTTATGGAGGTTGGCGGCCTCGTGCATGATGTTCGCGCGCGAGAGATCGTTCCCGCACTGCTTGAGAACTTGCACCATCGTCTGGGCGATGAGATAGCCAAAAATGTTGGCCCCGTCGCTCCGGTCGCCCTCCGGGTAGTATTTATTCATCCAGGCCCGCCACCCCTTCATGCCGGGATCATCATCCCAGCGCGGGTCGTTGGGATCCTTAAGATAACCGACCGAAACGATGCCGACCGATTTATCGAGCCCGGCGGGTTTCAGCGTCCCGCCGACGGATGACGACACGGACGTCAGAACGTGCAGCGGCTTCCAGTTCAGATCCCAAAGCTTGCGGATCGCCTGCGCCGCGAATTTCGGCACGGAAATATCGAAGAACGTGTCAGCGCCGGAGGACTGCAACAAGGCGATCTGGGAATCAATCGTCGCATCGCTCGCCTGGTAAGTCAGCTGCTTGACGATCATGGTCTTGGCCTTGTCGCCGAGACCCTTCTCGAGCCCGGCCATGTAGTCCTTGCCGCCAAGCGAGTCTTGCACCAGCACGCCAATCTTCGCATTGGGCTTGTACTGCAGGATGTATGCGGCGTCGACGAGGCCTTCCGTTTGATAGGAGGGCTGCCACGACATGGTCCAGGGGAAGTGCTTTGGATCGTCCCACCTGCTGCTGCCGTCCGAGAGGAACAGCTGCGGGATACCGCGATCGTTCAGGTATCGCTCGACGGCGGCGTTGGTGACGTCGCCGAGGCTCTGAAAGATAAAGGCAACGTTGTCTTCCTCGACCAGCCTGCGGATCTGCTCGACCGTCTTGGGCGGACTATAGGCGTCGTCCCGGCTGATCAGGTTGATCTTGCGGCCGTTAATGCCGCCTTGGTCGTTGATCATCCTAAAGTAGGCGAGTTCGGCCCGGCCGATCGTGCTGTAGCCGGAGATCGGGCCGCTATACGGCATCGTTTGGCCGATCTTGATCTCGGTATCGGTGACGCCGGGTGCGTTCGGTTGCGCCGCGCGCTGTTGCGCGACGACCGGTAGTGCGCTGCCGATCGCCAACACGATCGCCATCCACCGGCTTAACTTCATTCTTGTCTCCCCCCGCTTTATTCGTCATTCCGGCGAAGGCCGGATTCCAACTGACCGTCTGCCTGGCTTCCGGCTTTCGCCGGAATGACAGAATCGTTATGACCGAAACTATGCGACCTTGATCAACAGCTTGCCAAAGTTCTGGCCCGCCAGCAGACCGGCCAGCGCGCCCGGCGCGTTCTCCAGCCCCTCGTAGATGTCTTCCCGGTAGCGCAGGCTTCCGTCCTTCACCCACGAGCTCGCCAGCGCTCGCCATTCCGCGAAGCGCTCGGGCTTGTCGCTGACGATCAGCCCTTCGATGCGCACCCGCTTACCGATGACAAAGCCGAGATTAGGCCCGGGTGGCAGGTCGGCCTCGTTGTACTGGCTCACCATGCCGCACATCACAACACGCGCATGCGGGTTGAGTAGTTCGAACGCCGCTGCCTGGACGGCGCCGCCGACGTTCTCGAAATACACGTCGATCCCGTGCGGGCAGGCTCCGGCGAGCTCCGATCGCAAGTCGCCCGCGCGATGGTCCACGCACTCGTCAAACCCGAGCGTTTCCTGGACGAACAAACACTTGTCCGCCCCGCCCGCAACGCCCACGACGCGCGCGCCGGCGCGCTTGGCGATCTGTCCGGCAACGGAGCCGACCGCGCCCGAGGCGGCGGAGACTACCACGGTTTCGCCCGCCTTGGGCTGCCCGATGTCCGTCATCCCCGAATAGGCCGTCGTGCCCGGCATGCCGAGCACGCCGAGATAGGCCGAATGCGGCGCTCCGTCGCGCGGCAGCTTGGCGAGGTTCGCGGACGGGCCCACCGAGTGGGTCTGCCAGCCACGCGACCCGGATACCACCTCGCCGGGCGCGAAGTCGGGCGAGCGGGATGCAACGACCTCGCCAATGCTTTCGCCCGTCATAACTTCGCCGATCTGCACCGGCGGGGCATACGATTTCCGGTCCGACAGGCGGCCCCGCATGTAGGGATCGATCGACAGCCAAAGCGTCCGAGTGACCACCTGCCCGGGCTCCGGAGTGGGAATCCTGTCTTCCAGGATGTCGAAATCGGTGGGTTGCGGGCTGCCGGCCGGGCGGCGCTTAAGCACCACCGAGCGGCGGACGTTTTCATTCATGACGAGCTCCCTTCAGGCAGCGGACGCGCGGAGCACAACTCGGCCGTTCACCTTGCCGTCCCGCAGGCGCATCAGCGCATCGTTGGCCTGGCTCTGCGGCACCGTGCTCACCGGGAGCGCTTCGAGCGTGCCCTCCTGTGCCAACTGCACCAACTCACGCAGTTCCTTCGGATTGCCGACGTAGCTGCCCTGGATGGTGAGCGCGCGCATCGGCATGAGCGGCAAGGGCAAGGTCATCTCGCCGCCGAACAGCCCGACCTGGATCAGCTTGCCGCCTTTGGCAAGGGCGCCGAACGCCATGCGCGCGGTCGCCGTGCCGTTCACGAGGTCGATGATCGCCGGCACCGGGCCGCCCGCGGCGTCCACAATGCGCAGCGCCGCACCGGCGCCGGCGCCGTCAATCGCCTTGGTCGCTCCTGCCTTGAGCGCCCCCTCGCGCTTCTCGGCGCTCACGTCCACGGCGACGATGTTGCGGTGCTTGAGCGCCTTCAGCACGGCGATCGCGTTCAGCCCGAGCCCGCCGGCGCCGACCAGCACGATCGGGGCATCGGCAGGCAGCGGCATGACCTTCTTGATAGCCGCGTAGACGGTAATCCCGGAGCAGGCGTAGGTCGCCGCGACCGCCGGATCGACGGTACCGGGATCGAGAAGATGGCGCGGATGCGGGGCGATCACGTGCGTGCCGTAGCCTCCGTTCTGGAACACGCCGAGGCTGCGGGAAGCGACGGCGCACATGTTGTCCTCTTCGGCCAGGCACCGCTCGCACTGGCCGCAGCCGATCCATGGATAGACGATGCGCAGATCGCCCACCGCGACGCCTTTCGCGTCCGGGCCGAGCTTGGCGACCTGGCCGACGATCTCGTGGCCCATCGCGAGCGGCAGGACGACGCCGCGGTCGGCGAGCGACATCTTGTTGCCGCCGCCGATGTCGTAGTGGCCTTCCCAGATGTGGAGGTCGGAGTGGCATACCCCGCAATGGGTGACTTCCACCAGGACTTGCGTGCCGGTCGGTTCCGGCGTCGGCAGCTCGACTTCCCGGAGCGGCGCTCCGTTCTCGACTACGGCCCAGGCGCGCATGAACCAGCCTCCCCTTCGAGCAATCGTTTGTCAGCGGAATGGACACCGGGGGGCAGGGCCGGTCAAGGCGCGCCAAGGCGGCACAATCGGCGATCGCTTTTCTTTCGTCCAGGGTCCGATCACTCTTCTGTTCGCTGTCGCAAGGGGACGAGCACATGCCAAAGATCACGCGCCGCGCCGCGTTGGCCGGAATTGCTGCGGCTCCCCTTGCCGCCCCGGCGATTGTTCGGGCGCAGAGCACGTCGCGGCCGGTGCGGATCGGGTTGGTGAGCGACATGAGCGGCGTTTACCGGGATGTCGGCGGCCCCGGCAACCA
>CAXUIE010000032.1:5935-16896 GCA_964250825.1 uncultured Acidisphaera sp.
GTTGCCGATTTCGGCGGCTCCGTGCTTGATCGGCGCATCGAGATCCTGCAGGCCGATGACCAGGACAAGCCCGATGTCGCCGCCGGGCTCGCGCGCGAATGGGTGGACAGTCAGGGCGTCGACGTCCTCGCGGATGGCGCGGCAAGCTCGTCGGGGCTCGCCGTGCAGCAGGTCGCGCGCGAGAAGAAGCGGGTCTATCTCGTGACCGGGCCGGCTTCCTCGGACTTCACCGGCAAGCAGTGCTCGCCCTACGGCATCCATTGGAGTTACGATACCTACGCGCTCGCGCACGGCACCGGAAACGCGCTGACCAAGGCCGGAGGCGATAGCTGGTTCTTCATCACCGCGGACTACGCCTTCGGCTACGCGCTCGAACGCGATACGATCGCCGCCGTGCAAGCGGCCGGCGGCAAGGTCTTGGGCGCGGTTCGGGCGCCGCTCGGCACGGCGGATTACTCGAGCTTCCTGATCCAGGCGCAAGCCTCGGGGGCGAAGGTGATCGGCCTCGCCAACGCGGGGACGGACCTGCAGAACTGCATCAAGCAGGTCGCGGAATTCGGCATGACCAAAAGCGGCGTGCGGATCGCGACGTTGCTGATGCAGATCACCGACGTGAACTCGCTCGGGCAGAAGGCGTGCGCGGGGCTGGTCTACACCGACTCCTTCTACTGGGATATGAGCGACAGCACGCGCGCGTGGTCCAAGCGCTACATGGCGCGCATGACCACGCCACCCGGCCTACTCCATGCCGGAAGTTACGCCGCGGCGCTGCATTGGCTGAAGGCGGTGAAGGCGGCCGGAACCACGGACGCGGACGCCGTCGTGGCGAAGATGAAAGCGATCCCTGTCAACGACATGTATAACCACAACGTCCGTATTCGCGAGGACGGCCGGGTGATGCACGTCATGCACCTATGGCAGGTCAAGCCGCCGTCGGAGGCACGATACCCCTATGATTTTTGCAACGAGCTCGCGACTATTCCGCCCGAGGACGCTTGGCGCCCGCTCGGCGAGGGCGGCTGCCCGCTGATCAAGGCGTAACAGTGGCAAAACATCAAGGCCGAACGTCCCGGCCCGGTTCCTGCTCAAGTTCGCCGCCGCAAAACGCGCGGGCGTCGCCGCGCGGTCTTGGCGGCGTCGATCCCGATTGCTTTTCCTTGCCGCGTTCCCTACCTCTCATGGCGGGTCACGCCCCCCCACCGGGGCGCTTCTCTTCTGAAAGGGAGAGCCGACATGGCACTCGCCGCGAAGCCGGACCCGCGTCCGGCCAATCCCTGTTTCTCATCCGGTCCCTGCGCCAAGCGCCCCGGCTATTCGTTGGCAGCGCTGGAGGGCGCGCTGCTCGGCCGATCCCATCGCGCGGGCGGGCCAAAGGCGCGGCTCGCCGAAGTGATCGAACGCTCGCGCGCCATCCTGGGTCTCCCCGCCGATTGGCGCCTCGGCATTGTGCCGGCATCCGATACCGGCGCGGTCGAGATGGCGCTGTGGTCGCTTCTTGGGGCGCGGCCGGTCGACGTGCTTGCCTTCGAAAGCTTTGGCGAAGGCTGGGCCATCGACGCCATCAAGCAGCTCAAGCTGCCCGAAGCGCGGGTGCTCACGGCGGAGTACGGCAAGCTGCCCGATCTCGCACAGGTCGATTTCGCCCACGACGTCGTGTTCCCCTGGAACGGCACCACGTCCGGCGTTCGCGTGCCGGATGGAGATTGGATCGCCGCCGATCGCGACGGGCTCATCATCTGCGACGCGACTTCCGCCGCGTTCGCCATGCCGTTGCCCTACGACAAGCTCGATGTGGTCACGTGGTCCTGGCAGAAGGTGCTGGGCGGCGAGGCGGCGCACGGGATGCTCGCGCTGTCACCGCGCGCCGTGGAGCGCCTGCTGACCTACAAGCCGGCCTGGCCGCTGCCGAAAATCTTTCGCCTGACCTCGGGCGGCAAGCTGATCGAAGGCATTTTCAAGGGCGAAACAATCAACACCCCGTCCATGCTCTGCGTCGCCGACGCGCTTGATGGACTGCGCTGGGCCGAGGGCGTGGGCGGCCTGGACGGGCTCATCGCCCGCAGCGAGGCCAACCTCCGCGCGGTGGCCGCCTGGGTGGCGCGCACGCCGTGGGTCGACTTCCTCGCGCACGACCCGGCGACGCGTTCGCCAACCTCGATCTGCCTGAAGATCGCCGCCCCCTGGTTCACCGCGCTCAATGCGGACGGCCAGGCGAAAGCGGCCAAGCAGCTTGCCGCTAGCCTGGAAAAGGAGGGGGTCGCCTTTGACATCGGCGCGTATCGCGACGCGCCGCCCGGCCTGCGCATCTGGGGCGGGGCCACGGTCGAAACGCGCGACGTCGCGGCGTTGCTGCCCTGGCTCGATTGGGCGTTCGCGGCACTTGCGCCGCAGCACGCGCCCGCGCAGGCGGCGGCCGAGTGAGCGCGATGCCTAGCGTCCTCATCAGCGACAAGCTGTCGCCCGCCGCGGTCGAGATATTCCGCCGCCGCGGCATCGAGACCGACGTCAAGCCGGGCCTCCAGGCGGCCGAGCTTCGCGCCATCATCGGCGAGTACGACGGCCTCGCGGTGCGCTCTGCCACCAAGGTCACGCGCGAGCTCCTGGACGCGGCGACCCGGCTCAAGGTGGTCGGGCGCGCCGGGATCGGCGTCGATAATGTCGATCTCAAGACCGCGACGGCGCGCGGCGTCGTCGTGATGCACACGCCGCATGGCCACTCGATCACCACGGCCGAGCACGCGATCGCCATGATGTTCGCGCTGGCCCGGCAAATCCCGGAAGCCAGCGCGTCCACCAAGGCGGGCCGCTGGGAAAAGAACCGCTTCATGGGTGTGGAGCTGACCGGCAAGACGCTCGGCCTGATCGGCTGCGGCAACATCGGCTCCATCGTGGCGGACCGCGCCGTCGGATTGCGGATGAGGGTGGTCGCCTATGATCCGTTCCTGTCGGAAAAGCGGGCGATGGAGCTCGGGGTCGAGAAGGCCGAGCTCGACGTCCTGCTCGAACGCGCCGACTTCATCACCCTGCACACGCCGCTCACCGACGCCACGCGCAACATCCTGTCGCGGGAAGCGCTGGCGCGCACGCGGCCGGGCGTGCGCATCATCAACTGCGCGCGGGGCGGGCTGATCGACGAGGCGGCGTTGGCCGATAGGATCAAGTCGGGCGAGGTCGGGGGCGCGGCGCTCGATGTATTCCAAACCGAGCCCGCGATGGACAGCCCCTTGTTCCGGCTGGAGAACGTTGTTTGCACGCCGCACCTCGGCGCGGCGACGGCCGAAGCCCAGGAGAACGTCGCACTCCAGGTCGCCGAGCAGATGAGCGACTTCCTGCTGACGGGCGCGGTCGCGAACGCGATCAACATGCCCTCCGTGACCGCCGAGGACGCGCCGCGCCTCAAGCCCTACATGAAGCTCTGTCGGCTGCTCGGCGGCTTCGCGGGTCAGCTCACCCAAGCGCGCGAGGGGGTGATCCGGCGTGTCGCCATCGAATACGAAGGCCATGCTGCGGCGCTCAACCAGAAGCCGCTCACCGCGGCCGTGCTCGCGGGCTTCATGGCGCCCGTGCTGGAAGGAGTTAACATGGTGAGCGCGCCCGTTGCCGCGCGCGAGCACGGCATCGACGTGGCCGAAACGGTGCACGACCGGCCGAGCGAGTATCAAACCCTGGTGCGGGTCACGGTGGAAACCGAGCAGCAGGCCCGCTCCGTCGCGGGCACCTTGTTCGCGGGCGCGCGGCCGCGCTTGGTCGAGATCAAGGGCATCCCAGTCGAGGCGGACTTCGCCCGGCACATGCTCTACGTGACCAATCAGGACAAGCCGGGCTTCATCGGCCGCTTCGGGGCGACCCTCGCCGGCGCGGGCATCAACATCGCGACCTTTCATCTCGGCCGCTCGGGCCCGGGCGGGGACGCGATCTGCCTTGTGTCGGTCGACGAGCCGGTGCCAGAGGACGTGTTGGCGATGGTGCGCACCTTGCCGCTCGTGGTGCAGGCGACGCCGCTCGCGTTCTGAAACGGTGGCGCGCCCGGCCGGACAGGACGCGAGGACGGAGATTGGCGGCATTCAGGTGCTGCGCGGCGCGGCGGCGCTGTCCGTCGCCTTTCTCCACATCGAGCAGGCTGCGGGCGCGTTCGTCGGGCGGCCGGGCCAAAGCCCCTGGCCGTGGCTGCGGGCGCTGCCCTGGGAAGCCGGGGTCGACGTGTTCTTCGTCATCTCCGGCTTCGTGATGACTTACAGCTCCGCCCGCCTGTTCGGTCGGCGGGGAGCGGCGCGGTTGTTCTTGGCGCGTCGCGTGGCCCGCGTGGTGCCGCTCTATTGGCTGTTCACCACTTTGACATTGGCGGTCGCGCTGGCCGCGCCCCGCCTGCTCAACGACCCGATCAGCGGCGGCTGGCCGGCGGTGGTCGCGAGCTATCTGTTCATCCCCTGGCCGCGGCAGGACGGCGCGATGCAGCCGCTGTTCCGCCTGGGCTGGACGTTGAACTACGAGATGCTGTTCTACGGGGTGTTCGCGCCCTTTCTATTGGGAGGCCGAAAGGCCGGGGCTGCGGGCGTCGTCCTTGCGATCTGCGGGTTGGCCGCCGCCGGTCAATCTTTGCGCCCAACCAACCCGCAACTCGGGTTCTGGACCGACCCGATCGTGGTGGAGTTCGCCTACGGCGTGGCGCTCGGCGCTTTGCGAACGGAGGGCGTCAGACTGCCGCGCGCGGGGAGTCTGCTGTTGCTTGGCTTCGGCGTCGCCGCGTTCGCCGTGGTCGGAGTGGACGACACGCAGCGCCGCGCCTTGAGCTACGGCCTGCCGGCGGCGTGCCTTGTCGCCGGCGGCGCACTTGGCCCGGGTTGGTCGAACAGGTCCAGATTGTCTCGCGCGGCACTCAGCCTCGGCGACGCGTCCTATGCCCTGTATCTGGTCCACCCTTACCCGATGCGGGGATTGCGCGAAATCTGGTTGCGGGTCGGCCTGGGTGGGAGCGGCGGGATCGTCTCGTACATCCTCGCCGCCATTGCGCTTTCGTGCGGGCTTGCGGTTTGGCTGCATCGCCGCTTGGAGATCCCGCTGGTTCGCGCCGCGCGCAAAACGCTGGACGCGCGGCGTTCGGCTTAGATTCCGAACGCCTATGCGCCGGCGCATACCCAAGTGGCGGTCCTCATCAGTGGCGCTGCGTGCGTTGCACCACGATGTATACCGCACGGGAAGAGGACATCCCTCTCCGCTCCCGGCAGAAGCCGGTCCGACCAGCATCCGCTGCAGAGCGGGCAGGAGCTTGAACAATGCGAATAGGCATCCTCGCGGTCGCCGCCCTCGGTTCCCTTGGCTGGCAAGCCGCCGCCAATGCCGACGAGGTCGCCCGGTACCAGGGTGCGATAAGGATACAGCATCTCAGCGTGCCACAGCGAGCCCAGGCCCTTGCTCAGGCCGAGCGCACGCAACGCCCGACGAACTACGGCCGCGGTTTCGCCCAAGCCGACACGCCCAATGTGGCCCAGGCGCGCCGGTACGCGGCTGGCGAGCGGCCCGGGGCGCCCATTGGCCGCTTGGCTTGAAATGTCGACCATCCCAAGATGAGACCCGGTGTCATCGAAGACGAGAGCAGGGACGGGTTCACACCATCGCCATGCTCCTGACCTCAGTCATTGTGCGCCCTCGCCGCACGTTGCGAGTTGACAGCCACCACGCCGACATACTCCCGCCGACTATGACAAATTCCGCACTGCGCCGCATCCAGACCTCAGGTATCTACGAATACGATAGCGTGGAACGAGATTTGGCATGGACGAGACGGTCGAACAGGCGGTCGCGGCGGCGCGCGCCCGCCATCCTGATGGCGAGTGGGAGCGGCTGTCTCCCCAGGAGAGAACCGAGGCGATCTATCGGGAGATGCGTCGTCTCGACGCGGAAGCTGTCGAGGCGGATGCTTTCGCTCGGGACAGTCGGGCTTTGGATCCCAACTCGCCGTCAAAAGATCGGCCGTCCGGCTGACGGTGGACCACCCTGCGCGTCGTCAATCGCGCCCGGCAAATGCCGCTGAGTTCCGTCGGCGGCGCCACGCATACGCACCGGGTCGCGCGAAACGACCAACTGCGGATCTAGTCGGAAAAGGGTTGCACACAAAGTTGTGATCTGGTGTAATCACGGAATTGTGAGTGTGGGGCTGTGATGGAAGCCGCGGTCAACAATTTCGTTTCTCGAAAAGTCGTGTCGGCAGTCGGCAAGACCGTTCATCTCGAGGCATCCTTCATCTCTGACGGCAGCCGGCTCGCAGACGATCTGGCGCTTGGCCGATTTGGGCGACTGAAGTTGGCAATTTATTTGGAAGAGATTTTCGATCTCGAACTTCCCGACGACGTTCTCGCGGGATTTTCCACCGTGGCGGACATCGTGCGTTACATCAGCCATCGATATTTCAGGAACATCGACTCGTCGATCGCGGCGATGGCCTAGGGAATGGCGACGATCTGGGGCCTTCCCGCTCGCGGGCGGTCCCAGATCCCAATCGTCGCCGCGGCGTGCTCAACCGAGCCGTCCGGCTCCCTCGCGACCGAGATAGGCGATCTGGCCTTCGGTGATCGTCGCGACCACCCGACACGACGATTCATCAAGCAACACGAGGTCGCCGCGCAATCCGGACTCCAGCCGGCCACGGTCCGTGAGCCCGGCGGCGGCCGCGGGATGGGCCGAGATGAGCCTCCAGGCTTGGCCGAGATCGAGTGCGCCGCGTCGCGCCAGGATCAGCGGCGCTTTCGGCATCGCCGGGTAGTAGTAATCGCTGCACAGCACGGTGCAGACCCCTTCCTCGGCGAGCCGGGCAGCTGACGCCCGGCCGAGATGCGATCCGCCACGGACGACGTTTGGACAACCCATCACCACCCAGTCGCCAGCGGCACGCGCCGCCTTCGCAACGTCCTCGGACAACGGAAATTCGCAGATTCGAGCGCCGCGCGCGCGATGGGCGTTTCTGGCGCCTAAGCTGTCGTCGTCATGGCTCGCGACCGGCAAGCTTGCGGCTCGGGCGCCGGCGGCGATCCGGTCGGGTGCCGCGGCCCCCGAACCGGCCGCCGCCCCGCCCCGCGTCGCCAGGACGCGGAACTCCGGCAGACCCATCCCCGCCCGGTCACTGTACTTGGCGGCGGTGATTGGATCGTCGATGCGGCGCAGGATCGCTGGCGTGTGATCGTTGAATGCCAGCAAATGCACTCGCCCCTCGTCGATGTCGGCTAGCGCCATGGAGAGTGCGTCGAGATTGAACGCTTCCCAGCGCAGATGGACGCGCATGTCGCAAGCGAACAGCCCGGCTTCGAGCGCTGCGAGGAGCGACCGCCAGGTTTCCGCTCCGCGTAGCCCGGGTTCCCAGGAGAGGGTGATGCCGTGAAACGCGGTGGTGATGCCGTTGGCCAGCAACTGCGCTTCCGTGTCGCGAAGCGCCACCTCCGCAGCGAACTGGACGCCCGGACGCGGCTGTAACTGACGCTCGAACGCGTCACCGTGAAGGTCGACAATGCCCGGCAACACCAGTAGCCCGCGAGCGTCGAGCGTCTGTCCCCTGCCAACCTTCCCGATCCCGGCGATCCGGCCGTCGCTGAGCAACAGGTCCGTGTGCTCGAAGACGCCGTCCGTCTGAAGCATTCGACCGCCCACGACGCGCAGTTCGGTCACGGTTCGAACACCACCTGCACCCGCGGCGTCGGATGCAGCCCGACACCGAATTCGACCCCCCCCCCGGGGTTATCGACGTTGACGTTTTCCGTCACCAGCACCGGGGACGCACGCGCCATGGCGAGCAACGTGGCCTCATCCGCGCTGGGCATCCTGGCCGAAACGCGGGTGGCTTGCCGGAGGTAGTCGTCGACGCCGACCTGTCTTAAAGCCTCCGTGATGCTGCTCGCGCCATGCAGCGCTTGCAGCAGCCCGGGATGCCTGGAAGCGGCGAAGTGGTGGCGCGTGAGGCTGACCGGGCGGGCGTCGGCCATGCCGAGCCGCTCGAACAGGATCACGCGCGTGCCTCTTCGCACGCCGAGCCCGGCCGCGATCGCCTCGTCCGCCACTATTTCCCGAAGATCGAGCACGCGGCCGGATGGCTCCTTGTTCTGCCGGCGGATCCACTCGGCGAAACGGGTGCGCGCACCGACCGTGTATTCGATCAAATCTTCGGTGACAAAGGACCCGCGGCCCTGCTCGACTCGCACAAGCCCGGCGCGGGACAGCTCCTCGAGCGCGCGCCTGACGGTATGGCGGTTGACGTGGAACTGAGCGGAAAGCCGCGCCTCCGTCGGCAGCCGGGAGGCTGGCGGATAGACGCCCGTGCTGACGTCCTGCTGCAGGCGGCTCGCGATCTGCCGCCACAGCGAAACCCCGTGTCGCCGGACGAGCGGCCGAGTTGCCGCGTTCTCGACCCCTGGGGTCGTCATGGGGCTATCACCAACCGCCTCGTTCGCCGCCTTGACGTATAGGATCGATTTGTCTAGCTGTCTAGATGTATCGACGACCAACTGATCGGACACGCGGCCTTGAGAACGGCTGATGACACGACGGAGCACCGGCGGCGATGGATGGCCGTCCTCGCCCGCGCGACGGCCGGCCAGATCGAGGCGGTGTTGCGCTCAGCCCCCGCGCTGCCGCCTTACTCGCGGCTGCGCGGGCCGGAAAGCGGCCTCGTCATGGTGCGTGGTCGGGCCGGCGGGGACGGCGGTCCCTTCAATCTGGGCGAAACGACGGTCTCGCGCTGCACGGTGCGAACCGCGTGCGGCCAGGTCGGTCACGCTTACGTCCTGGGCCGCGACGCCCGGCAAGCGGAGCTCGCCGCCTGGCTCGACGCGGCCATGCAGGATCCGGCCCGACGACCGGCGCTGGAAGCAGCCGTGATCGCGCCGCTGATCGCCGACCAGGAGCAGGCGCGCCAAGCCATTGCCCGCAAGGCCGCCGCCACCACCGTGGAGTTTTTCACCATGCGGACCATGCGCGGTTGAGTGGGCTCGATCGCCCAGGGTTCGCCGACCCCGTCGGAGGGGCGCAGGCCTGTTTCCGTGCGGTGCTCGGCGCGATGAGCGACCCGGGACGGCTACAGGCGTGTGACGGCGGCCTCCGTCCGCCTCCGCCGCTCGGGGTTGCCGCCGCTTCCGTGATCCTCACTCTCGTCGATGCCGACGCGCGGCTTTGGCTCGATCCCGCCGCGCGCGCCGCGGCTGACTGGATCGTGTTCCACTGTGGCGCGCGGCTTGTCGGGACGCCTCGCGACGCGGCATTCGCCTTCGCCTGCTCGACGCCCGGGTTGGAGCGCTTCTCGCCCGGAACACATGAGGCGCCCGAGACGGCTGCCACCGTGATCGTGCAGGTTCGGGCGCTCGGCGCGGGCCGTGGTTATCGGCTGTCCGGCCCCGGCCTCGGCGCCCCCTCGCTGCTGGAGGTCGAGGGTCTGCCGCCAGGGTTCGCGCGCCAATGGGGCAAAAACCACGCCCGCTTTCCACGAGGCGTCGATCTGCTCCTTTGCGCGGGATCGACGCTCTGCGCCCTGCCTCGCAGCGTCGCTGTCGAGGAGCGCTGATATGGCCTACGTCGCGGTCAAGGGCGGCGAGCAGGCGGTCGACAACGCTCATGCATGGCTCGCCGAGGAGCGTCGGGGTGACCCTGCCACGCCCGCGATCGCCGTCCGCCAGATCGCCGACCAGCTCGGCCGCGCCGTCGACCGCGCGATGGGCGAGGGCTCGTTGTACGACCGCGATCTCGCCGCCTTGGCGATCAAGCAAGCGCAAGGCGACCTCGTCGAAGCCGCCTTCCTGCTGCGCGCCTATCGCACCACTCTGCCCCGCTTCGCCGCCTCCGTTCCCGTCGAGACGGAGCGGATGAGGGTCCGCCGCCGCATTTCCGCGATCTTCAAGGATTTGCCCGGCGGCCAAGTGCTCGGCCCGACGACCGACTACACGCACCGGCTGCTCGACTTCGCCCTGGCCGCCGAGGGCGCTGCCCCATCCGCGCGGCAAGCCGAGCCCGCCGACGCGGGGTTCGCCCGCGTAGCGGACATCCTCGGCGCGGAGGCCCTGCTCGAGGCGGAAGCCGTGAAGCCAGATGAGCCCGGCGACATCACTCGCGAGCCGCTCGCCTTTCCGGCCGGTCGCGACCTCCGGCTCCAAGCGCTCGCCCGCGGCGACGAGGGGTTCCTGCTCGCACTCGGCTACTCCACGCAGCGCGGCTGGGGCGGGACGCATCCGTTCGTGGGCGAAATCCGCATGGGCGAGGTGTCTGTGCAAATCGAGCCGCCCGAGCTCGGCTTTCCCATCGACATCGGCGACATCTCGTTGACCGAGTGCCAGATGGTCAACCAGTTCGCCGGCTCGAAGACCGTGCGGCCGCAGTTCACCCGCGGCTACGGCCTCGTGTTCGGCCAGGCCGAGCGCCGCGCGATAGCGATGGCCCTGGTTGACCGGGCGATGCGCGCGGCCGAGCTCGGCGAGGACGCGACCGCTCCGGCGCAGAATGTCGAGTTCGTCCTGTCTCATTGCGACAACATCGAGGCCACCGGCTTCGTCGAGCACCTCAAGCTGCCGCACTACGTCGATTTCCAGAGCGAGCTCGAAGCGGTGCGGCGGATGCGGGCCGCGGCCCCATGAACGGCTACAACTTCGCCTACCTCGACGAGCAAACCAAGCGGATGATCCGCCGCGCCATCCTCAAGGCGATGGCGATCCCGGGCCATCAGGTGCCGTTCGGCTCGCGCGAGATGCCGCTGCCATACGGCTGGGGCACGGGCGGCATCCAGGTGACGGCCGCCGTGCTCGGCCCGGACGACGTGCTGAAGGTGATCGACCAAGGAGCCGACGACACCACCAACGCCGTCTCCATCCGCCGCTTCTTCGCCCGCACCGCCGGCGTTCGCACCACCACGCGCACGCCGGAAGCCACCGTGATCCAGACGCGCCATCGCATCCCCGAGCATCCGCTGCACCCGGGCCAGATCATCGTCTACC
>CAXUIE010000033.1:0-16785 GCA_964250825.1 uncultured Acidisphaera sp.
CTTTGAACGGGTCGGTGTCGATTTCCTCCAGCTCGATCTCGCCGGCCAGCACCCTTTGCTTCCATGCCTGGTGCTCGGGTTCCTGGGCATGAAACTCGGGCATCACCTCGCGGGCGAACAGTTCAAGGCTTTCGCAGATGTGGTCGTGCCGGTTCCGCCCGGCCTGGTTCAGCAGGATGATGCTGTCCACCCGCGACTGCTGAAACTTGTGCAGCTTGCGGCGGATGGTTTCAGGCGAGCCGATCAGCCCGCCGCGCAGCGCCTTCTCGGCGGCCTCCGGGTTGGCCTTCTTCCATTTCTGGTACTCGTCCCAGATGCTCACTGTCCCCGGTGCCGGACGCTCGCGGTTCTTCGCCCCGCTGTAGTACGCGAGCGAGAACTGGAAGAACGTGGTTCCCTCGGCGCGGCGGCGCGCTTCCTCGTCGGTTTCCGCGCACATGAAGTAGCTGACCATCGCGATGTTGCAGTTGCTCTGGTAGTCGGTGAGCTTCCGCTGCCGCTTGACGAACGAATTGTAGTAGGCGTGCACCCAGGCGTGCGCCATCTCGGCGGAGAGGAACTGAAAGCCGAGCGCGCCGATGCCGCAGCGGCCGGCGAGCTCGATCGTTTCGAGCTGCGAGCACGCCACCCAGAGCGGCGGATGTGGCTTCTGCACCGGCTTCGGCAACACGTTGCGCAGCGGGAACTTGAAATACGGGCCGTCGTACTCCCAGCCGCCGTCCTTGAACATCGGCAGCACGCAGCGCACGCCGTCTTCCCAAACGGCCTGCTTGTCCTCCATCTGCCGGTCGAACGGGCCTAGCTCGGTGATGCTCGCCCCCTCGCCCATGCCGAACTCGACGCGGCCGTTGCTCACGAGATCCAAGCACGCGACCTTCTCGGCGACGCGCGCGGGATGGTTGGTGGTGAGCTGGATGATGCCGTGCCCCAACCTGATCTGCTTGGTCCGCTGGCTGGCGGCCGCGAGGAACACCTCCGGCTGCGGCGAGTGGGAATATTCCTCCAGGAAGTGGTGCTCCACCTCCCAGGCGTAATTGTAGCCGAGCTTGTCGGCGAGTTCGACCTGGGTCAGCGCATTCTGATATAGCTGGCGCTCGTCGTCCTGCGCCCAGGGCCGCGGCAGCTGCATCTCATAGAACAGGCCGAACTTCATTCCGCTTTCTCCCATAGCTACCAGTCGGTAAGCTCTGGAGCCTAGCCCTGCGACCCCGAACAGGCAAACCGTTGCGTGCCGACCCGAGCGATCTGCGGTGCAACCGAGCCCTCCAGCCGTCGCATGCCCGAAACCCGAGCCCGGGTGCTACGATCGCCGGCAAGAGAGAGGGAACGTTCCGTGACGAGCAGACCGAGCGAACCGGAGAGCCCGTACGCGTGATTCCGGCTGGTCGTTTCCGTGCTGTTGAGCACGGTGGGCGGCGTCGGCATGTGGTCGGTCGTGGTGGCGCTCCCCGCCGTGCAAGGTGAGTTCGGCGCCGCGCGCGCCGGCGCCACCTTGCCATTCACCCTCACCATGATCGGCTTCGCGCTGGGCGGCGTCGCGGTCGGCCGGCTGGTGGACCGATTCCGCATCACCCTGCCGATCATCGGCGGCGCCGCCCTGCTCGGCGCCGGCTATGTTCTCGGCGCGTTCAGCGCCAGCCTGTGGCGGTTCGCGCTGGCGCAGGCGCTGATCGGCGTCGGCACCTCGGCCACCTTCGCGCCGGTCATCGCCGATGTGTCGCTTTGGTTCACCAAGCGGCGCGGCATCGCGGTGGCCATCGGCGCGTGCGGCAACTACTTCGCGGGCGTGATCTGGCCGCCGACCGTGCAGCACTTCGTCGAGACGGAGGGCTGGCGATACACCTATATCGGCGTCGGCCTGTTCTGCGCGGTGACGATGATCCCGCTCGCCTCGTTGCTGCGGCGCAGGCCGCCCGCCGCGCAGCCGATGCTGGCCGCGACCCGCCCGAGCGCCAGGCCCGGCAGCATCGGCCTTTCGCCGGCCGCCTTGATGGCGTTGCTCGCCTTGGCCGGCGTCGGCTGCTGTGTCGCGATGTCGATGCCACAGGTGCACATCGTCGCCTATTGTGGCGACCTCGGCTATGGCGTGGCGCGCGGCTCGGAGATGCTGTCCGTGATGATGGCGTGCGGCATCGTCAGCCGCGTCGCTTCCGGGTTCATCGCCGACCGCGTCGGCGGGCTGCGCACCCTGCTGCTCGGCTCCGCGCTGCAGGGCGTGGCGCTGGTGCTGTACATGTTCTTCGACAGCCTCCTGTCGCTTTATGTCATCTCGGCGTTGTTCGGCTTGTTCCAGGGCGGCATCGTGCCGAGCTACGCGCTGATCGTCCGGGAATACTTCCCCGCCCGCGAGGCCGGGACTCGCGTGGGCATAGTCATCATGGCCACGTTGTTCGGCATGGCGCTCGGCGGCTGGATGTCGGGCGCGATCTTCGACGCGACCGGCTCGTACCGCGCGGCGTTCGCCAACGGCGTGCTGTTCAACGCCCTCAATCTCGGCGTCGTGCTGCTGCTGCTGGCCCGCCGCGGCCGGGCCACGCGTCAGCTCGCCGCGGCCTGACCCTGGTTTTGCTCCCGGCCGGGGACGGCGCTAGGCTCGCAACCAACTGCGGGAGGCGACGCGATGATCTACGAACTCAGGACCTATACCTTCCACCCGGGAAAGCTGCCCGCGTATCTCGAGCTGGCGCGCAATGTCGGCCGCCCGGTGCGCGGCAACGACTACGGCACCAATCATGGCTACTGGACGAGCGAGTTCGGCGCGCTCAACCAGATCTGGCATCTGTGGAGTTACGAGAGCCACGCCGAGCGCGACCGGCTGCGCGGCGAGCTCGCCCGCAACGAGCGCTGGGTCAAGGAATACGTGCCAAACATCCGCCCGCTCATGATGCGCCAGGACATCCGCTTCCTCGATCTCGTGTCCGGCATCAATCCGCCCGAGCAGGAGGGCGGCATCTACGAACTGCGCATCTATCGCACCCAGGTGGGGATGGCGAAGCCGTGGGCGCAGCTCATCAAGTCGGTGTTCCCGGTGCGGGAGAAGTACTCGAAGAACGTCGGGCTCTGGACCGAAGAAGCGCCGCAGCCCAATCAGGCGGTGCATCTGTGGAACTACAAGGACGTCAACACGCGCCTGCAGATCCGCGTCGAGGTGAACAAGGACCCGGGCTGGCAGGAGTTCCTTAGCAAGGGGACGCCCATGCTGGCGGAGATGCAGTCCATCCTGCTGCTGCCGACTGATTACTCGGCGATGAAGTAGACCCTTCACGGCCCTCTTTCGCAGATGGTGGAGAGGGCTATCGGCTCCCTCTCCAGCAAGCGGGAGAGGGCCGGGGTGAGGGGGTTCGCGAGGGAATGCACGAATGAAACTAGGCCTCACGATCGGCTATTCCGGCGCGGAACTCAAAATGCCGGTGGCACTGGTGCAGCGCGCCGAAGAGCTGGGCTACGATTCCGTTTGGACCGCCGAAGCCTACGGCTCGGACGCGGTGACGCCGCTCGCCTATCTCGCGGGGCTCACCAAATCGATCAAGCTCGGCACCGGGATCATGCAGCTCGCGGCGCGCACGCCGGCCAACGCGGCGATGAGCGCCGCGACCGTGGACGCGCTCGCCGGGGGCGGCCGCTTCATCGCCGGGCTCGGCGTGTCGGGGCCGCAGATCGTCGAGGGTTGGTACGGCCAACCCTGGGGCCGCCCGTATTATCGTTACAAGGACTACGTCGCGATCATGCGCAAGGTGTTCCGCCGCGAGGCGCCGGTGACGCATGACGGCGCGGAGATCAGCCTGCCCTACACCGGTGAAGGGGCGATGGGTGTGGGCAAGCCGCTGAAGTCCATCCTGCACATGAACCCGGACATTCCGATCTATCTCGGCACGGGCAGCGAGGCCACCGTGAAGCTCACGGCCGAGATCGCCGACGGCTGGCTGCCGCTCGGCTTCGTCCCCGGCTCGCTCCCCGAGTACTTGCCCTGGTTGGAGGAGGGCTTCCGCCGCGCCGGCAACGGCAAGAGCCTGGCACGGTTCGAGATCCAGGCCTCCATGCACGTCGAGATCGACACGGACGTGAAGGGCGCGCTGGCGCGGCTCAAGCCGGAGGTCGCGCTCTACGTCGGCGGCATGGGCCACAAGGACAAGAACTTCCACAAGGACATGATGATCCGCCGCGGCTTCGGCGACGCGGCGGCGCGCATCCAGGAGCTATACCTGGCGCATCGCAAGGACGAGGCGATCGCCGCGGTGCCCGACGAATGGGTGGACCAGAAGTCTCTGGTCGGCCCACCGGAGCGGATCAAGCAACGCTACCGCGCCTGGGAGGACAGCGGCGCGACCGGGCTCACGGTGCGCTCGAAGCAGCCGGAGGCCGTCGAGGTCATCGCGCAAGCCGCCCGGCGGAACTAGGCAACCAGCCGCTCCGACACGCTTTGAACCCTTGTGACGTGCCGGGGAACCCTTGTGACGTGCCGGGGAACCCTTGTGACGTGCCGGGGAGAGACGGGCTTGCTGCGTTATGTCCTGCTGTGGCCGGTTCTGTTCGGCTTCTACCTGCTGCTTTCCGGCGATGCCGGAACCTCCGAACTGATCGCGGGGTGCGGGGTGGCCACCGCCGCCACCCTGCTCGTCGCCCGCCTCGAAGCCGTGGCGCAGCGACGGTTCGGCTTGCCCGCGGATGCCTTGCGCATCATGGGCGCCGCGCTCGCCGACTTGATGCCCGAGACGGCGCGGGTCGCGGGCGTTCTGGCGCGGGCGTTGGCGCTGCGCCCCACCGGCGCGGTTGGCTCAATTGAGGAGCAATCCTTCTTGGTGAGCGGCCTGGCTACGCGGGACGCGGCGCGGCAGGCCTTGGAAACGCTCGGGCAAGCGCTCTCGCCCAACGGGTTCGCCGTCGCGGTCGGCGACGGGGCGCTTCGCCTGCATCGCCTGGCGCGCCGATGAGCGACTGGATGCTCGCGACCGTCGCCTTGCTGCCGCCCTTCGCCGTCGCGGTGTTGGCAAGCTGCGGCGGCCGCACCGGCTCGCGCCTCGTCGCCGTGCAACTCGCGAGCAGTGTCGCGACGGCGGTGCTGATGCTGATGACGTTCAGCTTCGACCAGAGCTCATTCACCGACCTGCCGCTCTGCCTCGCGCTGCTGACCCTGCCCGGCACCTTGCTAATGGCGATCGTGGTGGAGCGCTGGCTGTGACGCGATACATCATCGACGCGCTGCTGATCCTCGCAGTGCTCGGCGCCTGGCTCGGCTGCGCCGGGTTCGCGCGGCTGCGCACGCCGCTCGACCGGATGCACTGCGCCGCCTTTGTGAACTGGACCACGCTCGTGCCGATCACCGTCGCCGCGTTCGTGGCGGACGGCGCCTCCAACCGGGCGTGGAAGCTGCTGCTCGTTACGATCGCAACCATTACAGCCGGCGCGCTGCTGTCGCACGCGACCGGCCGCGCCCTGACCACGCGCGAAGCGGACCGCGCGCGGACGTGACGTTTCTGCTCGCGATCCTGCTGCTGCTGACGGCGGCTTCGGGGGCAGGTGTGGCGCTGTCGCGCACGCCGCGCCGGCAGGTGATGGCGATGGCGACCAATGGGCTGGTACTGTCGCTGCTGTTCATGGCGCTGCAATCGCCCGATGTGGCGTTCGCGGAGATCGCGGTCGGCACCGTCGCTTTGCCGCTCCTGTTCCTGGTGGTGATGTCGAGCGTCAAGATGGACCGCAAGCCGGACAGCGAGCGTTCCGAATGAGCCCGCGCATCCGGGTCGTGCTGTTCGCGCTCGCCTGCGTATGCCTGCTCCCGCTGGTCGCCGTGCTGGCGTGGCGAATGCCGGCGTTCGGCGCGCACCCCCTGCCGTATGGCGATGCGATCAACGACGCCGCGCCGCGCGAGCGGCACGTCACCAACACGGTAAGCGCGGTCAACTTCGACTATCGCGGCTTCGACACGTTGGGCGAGGAGTTCATGCTGCTCTGCGCCGTCACCGGCGCTTCCGTGCTGCTCCGCGGCACGCGCGGCGAGCAGACCAGCGCCCAAGCCGGGGAAGTCCCGGGGCGGCCGATCCGCCCGCGCAGCGAAGCGACCGTGCTCACGGCGCGGCTGATGGCGGGGGTGGTCGCCCTGTTCGGCGTCTATGTGGCGCTGCACGCGATGACCACGCCGGGCGGCGGCTTCCAGGGCGGCGTCATCATCGCTGGCGGCTTGCTGCTGGTGTTTCTCGGCGACGGCTATCGCGGCTGGCGCGAGCTGATCTCCTCGCACGTCATGGACGCCTGCGAGGGCGGCGGCGCCACGCTCTACGCCCTGTGCGGCTTCGCCTCGATGGCGACGGGGGCCGCGTTCCTGCAGAACATTTTGCCGCTCGGCACCTTGGGCGACGTGTTCTCGGGCGGCCTCATGCTGGTGGAGAACGCCGGCGTCGCCTTCGCGGTGGCGGGCGGGTTCCTGGTGCTGTTCATCGAGTTCCTCGAGGAAACCCGCGTGGTGCCACCGGAGGACCAGCCTTGACCGACGCCGCCGGCCTGCTGCCCTGGGCCGTTGCCGCCTGGCTGCTCGGCATCGGCCTTTACGGCATCGTCACCAGCCGCAACTTCGTCCACCTGATCGGCTGCTTGTCGGTGGTGCAGGCGGCGACCTACGTGTTGCTGCTTTCCGTCAGCTTCCGCGCCGACGCGATCGCGCCAATCTTCTACACGCATCCGCCGGGCACGCCGGCGGTTGATCCGGTCGTCCATGCGCTCGTCCTCACCGACGTCGTGGTCGGCGCGACCGTCACCGCCCTGCTGCTGGCACTTGCCCTGCAATTGCACAAGCGGCGCGGCACCTTGAACCCTGAAGAGCTCAAGCCGCTACGGCAATGACGAGCGTGCTGCCGCCCTTGCCGGTCGCCGGCCCGCTGGCGATCGCCGGCCTTCTGCTCGCGACCGGGCACGCGGTGCCTCGGCGGATGCCGGACGTCGTGGCCCTGCTCACGGCCATCACCGCCGCCGCGATCTGCGCGGTGATGGCGGCGCGGGCCGCCGACGCACCACTCGTCTACTGGTTCGGCGGCTGGGCGCCCCGCAACGGGCTCGTGCTCGGCATCGGCTTCGTGGTCGACCAGCTGGGCGCCGCACTCGCCACCTTCGCGGGCGTGCTGTTCGCCGCCACCCTCGTGTTCGCGTGGGGGTACTACGACGAGGTGCACGCGCATTTTCATGTGCTGATGCTGCTGTTCATGGCCGCGATGATCGGCTTCAGCCTCACCCACGACCTGTTCAACATGTTCGTCTGGTTCGAGGTGATGAGCGTCGCCGCCTTCGCGCTCACCGGCTACCAGTTGCGGACCGACGCACTGGAAGGCGCGCTCAACTTCACCGTGGTCAACACGATCGGCAGCTACCTGTTTCTCGCCGGGATCGGCGTGATCTACGCCCGCGCCGGCGCGCTCGACATGTCGGCACTCGCCCGTTCCGTGGCCGGCGCGCCGCGCGACCCGGTGGTGCTAGCCGCCTTCGCGCTGCTCGCCACCGGCCTGCTCATCAAGGGCGCGCAGGTGCCGTTCCATTTCTGGTTGTCGGACGCGCACGCGGTGGCGCCGAGCCCGGTGTCGGTGATCTTCTCCGGCCTCATGGTCGCGCTCGGGCTCTACGGGGTGGCCAAGCTCGCCTGGGCGGTGTTCCCCGCCTCGCCCGACGTCGCCGCCGTGATCCGCACGTTCCTGCTCGGCTTGGGCGCGGCGAGTGCGGTCCTCGGCGGGCTGATGGCGCTGGCGCAGCGGCACATCAAGCGGCTGCTGGCGTTCTCCACCATCTCGCATACCGGCATCATGCTGATCGGGCTGTCGCTGCTGCGCCGCGACGGATTGGCCGGGATGCTGGTCTACCTCGTGGGGCACGGCCTTGTGAAAGGCTCGCTGTTCATGGTCGCCGGCATCCTGCTCGCCACGCGCGCCAGCATCGACGAGCTCGGCCTGCGCGGCCTCGGGCGCGGCATCCGCCCGGCAGGGGTCGCGATGGCCGTGGGCGGCGTCACCCTGGCCGGGCTGCCGGTGGGCTGGATGGACGGCGGGCTCGACCTCATGCGCAGCGCCGCCAGGCAGGCGGGCCAGGGCTGGGTCGCGTTGCCGATGCTTGTGGGTACCGCGTGCACCGGTGCCGCCGTGCTGCGCGTGACCGGCCGGGTGTTCCTCGGACTCGGGCCCGTCCCCGGCGAGGAGGAGGAAGCGCCCACCGACGAGGAGCAGGAAAAGGCGGACCGGCCGCTTTGGCTGATGCTCCTTCCGGTCGCAGTGCTGCTGGCGGCTTCGTTCGTCAGCACGCACGCGGCCAAGTCCTTCGCTTCCGGCGCGGCGGCGCAGTTCATGCAGCCGGACGCAAGCGCCATCCTGGGCCTGCCTCACCCGCCGGCGGCGCCGTCTAGTCCCGCGCTGCCGCCGCCCTCCTCGTCGTTCCTGCCGTGGCTGTCCGTGGCGCTGGCGTTCGGGATCGCCGGCTTCGAGCTGACGCGCCAGCGCCTGCCGCGCCCGCTGGTCAGGAGCGGCGACCGGCTCGGCACCGTCCTGATCGGCGGATTGCAGGCGCTGCACAGCGGCCGCGTCGGCGACTACGTCGCCTGGCTCGCGGCGGGCCTCGCTGCCTTCGCGATGGCGCTGGCCCTGATCTAGATACGCGTCGCGCCGACCGTCTGCGCTCTTGGCAATCCGGCGCGTGTTTGCGACACCCTCCCCGTCCGGGAGGAGTGCCGATGGCAGCGAGCGCGACCCAACAACGCCATGTCGTGGCGGCCGCCTATCTCGGCTGGACGCTCGACGCGTTCGACTTCTTCATCATGGTGTTCGTGCTGACCGACATCGCCAAGGAGTTCGGCACCGACATCACGGCCGTCACCTGGGCGATCACGCTCACCCTCGCCATGCGCGCCGTGGGCGCATGGGTGTTCGGGCGCCTGGCCGACCGGTTCGGCCGGCGTCCCACCCTCATGGGCAACGTGCTGCTCTACTCGATCCTGGAGTTCGCCTCCGGCTTCGCCCCGAGCCTGACCGTGTTCATCATCTTGCGGGCGCTGTACGGCATCGCGATGGGCGGCGAGTGGGGTGTGGGCGCGTCGCTCACGATGGAAACGATCCCGGCCAAGTGGCGGGGCACGGTTTCCGGCGTGCTGCAGGCCGGCTACCCGAGCGGATACCTGATCGCCTCCGTGATGTATTGGGTGGCCTACCCGCTCGTCGGTTGGCGCGGACTGTTCATGCTCGGCGCGTTGCCGGCGCTGCTGGTGCTGTATATCCGCCGCACGGTGCCCGAAAGCCCGGACTGGGAGGCGCGCGCCAGCACCGGCGCCCATCGCACGCCGATTTGGGAGGTGGTGCGGCGGAACGCCGGGCTGACGGTGTACGCGGTGCTGATGATGACCGCGTTCAACTTCTTCAGCCACGGCACGCAGGACCTGTATCCGACCTTCCTCAAGGTGCAGCACAATCTTGCCGTATCCACCATCTCCATCATCGCCATCGTCTACAACATCGGCGCGATGCTGGGCGGCCTCCTGTTCGGCACGTTGTCGCAGCGGATCGGGCGGCGCCGCGCGATCGTCATCGCGGCCGTGCTCGCGCTGCCGACGATCCCGCTCTGGGCGTTTTCGAGCACGCCCGTCATGCTGGCGGTGGGTGCTTTCCTGATGCAGGTTTGCGTGCAGGGCGCCTGGGGGGTGATCCCGGCGCATCTCAACGAGATCTCGCCGCCGGAAATCCGCGGCACGTTTCCCGGCGTCACGTACCAGCTCGGCAACCTGCTCGCCGCCGCCAACGCCACCATCCAGAGTTCGATCGCGGTCAGCATGGGCGGCAACTATTCGTGGGCGCTGGCCGGGGTTGCCGGCATCGTCGCCGTCGTGATCGCCGTGCTGGTCGGGTTCGGTCGGGAAGCCCGGGAGATACGGATGGGCGCGCCAGTCGCGGTCGGGGCTGAGTGACGGATCTCCCAGCTTGTCATCGCGAGCCGTCGCGGACGACGTGGCGCTGCGCGCCTCGCGGTGACGGGAAGCAAGCAGAGCCCGATACGGAGCAGGATTTTCGTTTCAAAATCCGAGCGCCTCGGAGGCGCGTAGCAACGTCCGCGAACTGCCGACTTCGTACAGCGACGTGAGCCAGCGCCGCAGCGCCGCGATCAGCACCGGGCTGGAGCCGACGTCGCCGAACAACTCGGTCATTCCGAGCAACGGCTCCGGGTTCTCACCGCCCTTGATTGCGCGCTCGCGCAAGGTGGCGGCGAGCGGGTGCTTGATCTCGATCGGCCGCCCCGCTTCATCCTCGCCGCGCACCCGGCGGAGCCATGCCGCGAGTGCCAGCGCCAGCAATTCCACCGATTGCCCGGCCTGCAACCGATCCCGAATCGGGTCGACCAGCACGTTCAAGGGCGCGTCGGTGTTCACGCGCTCGACCGTGTCCCGGATCGCGGGATTGGCGAAACGCTCGATGAGGGTGCGCTTGTATAGGGTGAGATCGATTCCGGGCACCGGTGCCAGGGTCGGCCCGGTCTCGCGATCCATCAACGCGGCCATGTAGCGCGCGAGCGGCGGGTCGCGCATCGTTTCGTCCACGGTCACGTAGCCCGCCAATCGTCCCAGCCCCGAGACCGCGAGATGGCTCGCGTTGAGCAAGCGGAGCTTCATGAACTCGTACGGGGTCACATCGGCGACGAACTGCGCGCCCACTTCCTCCCAGGGGGGGCGGCCTTGGACGAACCGGTCCTCGATCACCCATTGGGTGAACGGCTCGCAGAACACCGGCCAGCCGTCGTCGATGCCGTAACGCTGCCTCAGATCGGCCCGGTCCGCGTCGGTCGTGACGGGCGTGATCCGATCGACCATCGTGTTCGGGAAGCTGGCGTGAGCGTCGATCCACGCAACCAGGTCCGCCGCGCCCTGCGCGGTCGCGAGGCTCCGCGCCGCCGAGCGCAACACGTTGCCGTTGTGCTGGATGTTGTCGCAGCTGAGCGCGGTGAAGGGCGGCCGGCTCGCGGTCATGCGGCGGCGGTAGGCTTCGACGATGATCCCGACCGCGCTGCGCGGTTCGCTCGGATTATCGAGATCGTGCCGGATCAGCGGATGGGCGGTGTCGAGCTGCTTGGTGGCGCGGTTCAGGCAATAACCGTTCTCGGTGACGGTGAGGCTGACGATGCGAATTGCGTCGCCGTCGATCGCGGCCAACAGCTCGGCGGAGCCGTCGGCCGCGAAGATGACGCGCGCGAGCGAGCCGATCACGCTCACCGCTTCGGCGTCGGAACTGCGCTCGACGAGCGTGTAAAGGTTGTCCTGCGGGGTCAGCGCGTCATACATGCGGCGGTCGGACGGTTGCAGGCCCGCTCCCACGATGCCGTACGCAAGGCTGGCGGGGTCGCGCTCCATGAGCTCGTGCGTGTAGCGCGCCATGTGCGCCCGGTGGAATCCGCCGAGGCCGAGATGCACGATGCCGGCGCGCACGGCGGCCGGATCGTAGGCCGGCACGCGGACCGGCGGCTGCAGGCGGGCCAGGCTGGCGCGGGTGAGGGCGATGCTCAATTTGCCTCCAAACGGGACAGCGCCGGATACAGCGCGCGATAGCGCTCGAGCTGGACCGCGTAGGCCCCTTGCAGCGCCGGATCGGGCGCGATTGTTTCCTCGCGGGCAGGCGGCGTGCATACGACGTCAGGGCTTTCACCCGTGACCGCCATGCGAGCGAGGCGGGCGGCCCCGAACGCCCCGCCGTGCTCGCCCTCCGCAAGCCGATGCAGCGGGACGCCCAGCGCGGACGCGATGACGCGAAGCCAGGCCCGCGAGCGCGAGCCACCGCCGATCGCGTCCATCTCCGTGACCGTCGTGCCCGCGGCGGTCAGCGCGTCCAAGCAGTCGCGCAAGGAGAACGCGACGCCTTCCAGCACCGCCTGCGTCAAGTCCGGCCGCTCCGCCTCGCTCGCCAGCCCGACGAACGCCCCGCGCACCGCGCCGTCGTTGTGGGGCGTCCGTTCGCCCGACAAGTAGGGCAGGAACAACGCTGTACTGGCGCGAGAAGGCTCGGGCATCTCATCGAGCAGCGCCGCCTCGGCACGGCCGGTGAGCCGCGCCCACCAGCCGAGCGAGGCCGCGGCCGACAAGGTGACGCCCATCTGATGCCACGTGTCGGGCACCGCATGGCAGAACGCGTGCAGCGCACGCGCCGGGTTGGGCGCGAACCGTTCGGTCGTCGCCCACACGACGCCGGACGTTCCGAGTGAAACGAAGGCGCTGCCGGGCCGGATCGCGCCGAGGCCCACAGCCCCGGCCGCGTTGTCCCCCGCGCCGCCAGCCAGCACGGGCGGCGTGCTCATGCCCCAACGCGCCGCGAGCTCCGGGCGCAAGCGGCCGGCCGGCGCGTTGCCTTCCACCAGGCGGGGCATCGACGCGCGCGACAGGCCCGTGGCTTCGAGCGCGGCGTCGGACCAATCGCGCTTGCCCACGTCCAGCCAAAGCGTGCCGGACGCGTCCGACATCTCGTCGATCAGCTCGCCCGTCAATCGATACCGGACCCAGGCTTTCGGCAGCAGCACCTTCCGCGTTTGGGCAAACACATCGGCTTCATGCCGGCGCACCCAAAGCAGCTTGGGCGCGGTGAAGCCCGGCATGGCCGCGTTCCCGGTCACGTCGCGGAGCCCGGGGAATGCCGCTTCCAGTTCGCGGCACTGCGCGACGGAACGCACGTCGTTCCAAAGAATGCAAGGACGCAGCACCGTGCCCGCCTCGTCCAGCAGCACAGCCCCGTGCATCTGGCCGGACAGCCCGATGCCCTCGACCGCCCCGATCGCGGCCGGGCGTTCCGCCCGCAAACGGTCCACCGCCGCCAGCATCGCTCGCCACCAGGCTTCGGGGTCCTGCTCGCGGTGGCCCGGGGCCGGCGCCGACACGACGAGCGGCTCGGACGCGCTGCCGACGATTCGTTGCTCGCCATCGACCAGCAGGGCCTTCACCGCCGACGTGCCGAAATCGAGGCCGAGGAACATGTCAGACCGGCAGAGCGGTGTTGCGCGCGGCATCAACTTCCGCGCGGGCCGGCAGGTCGGCTCCCCGACGTGTGCAGGTAATGCTGGCCGCCACGGCCGCGTAGTCGAGAAGGTCGCGCAATTCGGCCTTGTCGAGCGCCGCCACCCCGTCCCGGCGCAGCCGCGCGGTTTGCGCGAGGCGCGCAAGCAGGGCGGAATGGAACGCATCGCCTGCTCCCACCGTGTCGGCGACGACGACGGGTCGGCTCGGACGATGCAATACTTGGCCGCCGTGATAGGCCGTCGCTCCCTCCGCCCCGCCAGTGACGATCACCAGCAGCGCGCCGTTCCGGAGCCAACGTTCGGCGAGCGCGCCGGCGTCGGTCCCTTCTCCGAACGCGCCGTGGAGGTCCTCCCTGCTGAGCTTGATGATCGTGGCCGCGCGGGCGAACCGCTCGATGCGTTCGCGCCAACGCCCAAGGTCGCCGACGACGCCCGCCCGCAGATTGAGGTCGATGCTGACGAGGCGACGGTCGGCCTCCCGCTCCGCCACCGCCAGCAAGGTGCCGCCGACCGGCTCGACAGCGAGGGCAAACGAGCCGAAGGCCAGAGCCGCGACGCGTGCGTCCAGCGATGCGGGCACATCCGAGATCAGTAAGTCCTGGTGGGCGGAATCGTGCAGGTGGAATGTGTAGAGCGGCTGACCGTCAAACGTAGTCGTCACCAGGGCGACGGGCGTCGGACGCCCGCTGCGCTTGGCGAGGCTGAGATCGACGCCCTCCCCCCGCAACCGATCATGGAGGAAACTTCCGAGCGGATCGGTGGAAAGCCCGCCCAGATACCCGGCCTCGGCGCCGAGCCGGGCGAGCCCCACCGCGACGTTGGACGGCGCGCCGCCCGCCCTCGCCTCGGCCGGCATGGCGGCGCCGACCGGCGCGCCGACGAAAAGATCGATCAGCGCTTCCCCGCCGACGAGGATCAAGCGCTACGCCGCGAGCGGATGACGCGCGAGATGCGGCAACGCCTGCCCGGCCGCGTCGAACACGTGGCAAGCGGAGGCGTCGACCGCCAAACGGATGTCGTCGTTCACGCGCGTATTGTCGTTGCCTTCGAGCTGCACGATGAGCGGCGCCCCATCGGCCAGGGTGATATGCAGCAGGGTCAGGCCGCCCAGGCGCTCGGCCAAGCGCACCTTGCCCAAAATGGGACCGGCAGGATCGGGCCGGATGGCTTCCGGCCGAATGCCGAGCGTCACGGCCCCACCCGGGGACACGGCGCGGCCCTGCACCGGAACGCCGATCGGCTGCGCGCCCGGCAGGGCGACCGCGACCCCGCCGCCATCGGCGGACGCGACCTTCGCCGGCAACAGGTTCATCCGCGGCGAGCCGATGAACCCGGCGACGAACACGTTGTCCGGATGGTGATAGAGTTGCAGCGGCGAGCCCACCTGCTCCACGACCCCCGACTGCAGCACGACGATCTTGCTGGCCATCGTCATGGCCTCGATCTGGTCGTGCGTCACGTAGATCATCGTCGCCTGCAACTCCTCGTGCAGCCGGGCGATCTCGATGCGCATTTGCCCGCGCAGCGCCGCGTCGAGATTGGACAGCGGCTCGTCGAACAGGAACACCTTGGGATTGCGCACGATGGCGCGGCCAATCGCCACACGCTGCCGCTGCCCACCCGACATCTGGCCGGGCTTGCGGTCGAGGTACGGCCCGAGCTGCAACACGCGGGCGGCCTCGTCAACCTTGCGGTCCCGCTCGGCCTTCGCGACGCCAGCCAGCCGCAACGCGAAGCCCATGTTCTGCCGCACCGTCATGTGCGGATAAAGCGCGTAGGTTTGAAACACCATCGCCAGCCCGCGATCCGCCGGGCCGACATCGTTGACCCGCTTGCCGTCGATCAGCAGGTCCCCGCCGGTGATCTCCTCGAGCCCCGCGATCATGCGCAGCAGGGTGGACTTGCCGCAGCCGGACGGCCCGACGAAAACCACGAACTCTCGGTCGTGCACCTGAAGGTCGACGCCCTTGATCGCCTCCACCGGCCCATAGGCTTTGCGCAAGCCACGCAAATCGAGTGTCGCCATCGGGTTCTCCTACTTCACGGCGCCGAACGTCAGGCCGCGCACGAGCTGGCGCTGGCTGATCCAGCCGAACACCAGGATGGGCGCAACGGCGATGGTCGAGGCCGCGGACAGCTTGGCGAAGAACAGCCCTTCGGGGCTGGAAAACGAGGCGATGAACGTGGTCAGCGGCGCGGCACTCGACGAGGTCAGATTGAGGCTCCAGAACGCCTCGTTCCAGCACAGGATCAGCGACAGCAACCCGGTCGACGCGACGCCCGGCAAGGTAAGCGGCATCAGCAGGAACCACATCTCACCCCAGGTGCGAGCCCCGTCCATGCGGCCGGCCTCAAGGATTTCGTTCGGCACTTCCTTGTAGAAGGTGAACAGCATCCAGACGAGAATGGGGAGGTTCATCAACGCGTAGATCGCAACCAGCCCGCTGCGCGTGTCGAGCAGCCCGAAGGTGCGAAACAGGAGGTAGATCGGCACCAGCACGCCGACCGGCGGCAGCATCTTGGTGGACAGCATCCAAAGCAGGGTGCCGCGCGTCCGCTCCGTCGGATGGAACGCCATGGCATAGGCGGCGGGGATCGCGAACGCCAGCGCGAGCACGGTGCCGCCCACAGAAATAATGATGCTGTTCAGTGCGAAGGCGAAGTAGTTGGCCCGCTCCTGCACCTCCGCGTAGCTTGCCAAGGTCGGATGAAAGGAGAAGCTGGGCGTGATCGCCGCGACTTCCGTCTTGAAGCTGGTCAGCACCATCCAGAAGATCGGGAAGAACAGCGCGAGTGCGACCACCCAGCCGAGCACCGCGGTGAGGACCCGCTGGGCGACCGTCTCGCGCATTGAACTCAAACCTCCAGCTGACGGGCGATGCTGCGGACCAGGAAGAAGGCGACGATGTTGGCCAGGACGATCGCGACCACGCCACCCGCCGAGCCCCCGCCGACGTCGAACTGAAGCAGCGCCCGCGCATAGATCAGGAAGGCAAGGTTGGTCGTCGCATTGCCCGGCCCGCCCGAGGTGGTGACGAAGATCTCGGCGAAAACGGTCAGCAGGAAGATGGTCTCGATCATGATGACCACGCTGATCGCGCGGCGGAGATGCGGCAGCGTGATGAAGAAGAACTGGGCGATGGCCCCGGCACCGTCCATCCGCGCCGCCTCGCGTTGCTCGTGATCGAGCGACTGAACGGCGGTGAGCAGGATCAGCAGTGCGAACGGCAGCCATTCCCAGGACACGATGGCTATGACGGAGGCCATTGGAAACTGGGCGAACCAGTCCACCGGCGCGAGGCCGAAAGCCCGGGCTATGGCGCCGAACACGCCGTAGATCGGGTGCATCATCAGGTTCTTCCAGATGAGCGCGCTGACCGTCGGCATGACGAAGAACGGCGAGATCGCCAGAACCCGCGCGATGTCGCGGCCCGGGAACGGCTGGTCGAACAACACCGCGAGCAGGGTGCCGAAGCCGACCGTGATGACGAGGACGGACCCCAGCAAAATGAGCGTATTCTCGAGCGAAACCCAGAAATCCGGGTCCGTGACGAGATAGGTGTAGTTGTCGAGCCCGGCGAAGCCGCTGACCGTGGGATCGAGCAGATTGTAGCGCTGCACCGAGAACCACAACGTGAGCGCCAGGGGAACGATCATCCATACGAGCAACACGGCGACCGACGGCACGACCAGCGCCGAGCCCGGCCTGCGGCGGCGGCCGAGCGGCGCCGCGGGGCCCCCGAGCCGGCGGCGCGCGGCAACCAGGCGCCCAGAGGG
>CAXUIE010000034.1:0-8272 GCA_964250825.1 uncultured Acidisphaera sp.
CTTCGCCGCATCCGTCCGCCTCCTGCTCGGGCGGACTCCACTTTAGCCTGGAGGAAATTCAGGGGCGCAGGTCAATCGACGACGTTTACAACTCAGGAAGTCTGCACTCGCCCCTCGGCTATCTCAGCCCTGTGCAGTTCGAGGATCAACACGCCCGACGACGGTCAAAACAGCGGCTTGATTCTGTCCACCCCGAGAGGCGCATTCCAATCAGGGGTCCCGTTCCCGTGCCGATTGACAAACACCACGCGCGGGATACGACCATGTCGGTCGCGCGTTGGAGGACGAAGGTGGCGGGCATCGAGGACGGGGGCAACCGTGCGCGATAACTCCTTCGGGTTCGTCCTGCTTATCGGTGGATGGAACTGGTTAAGTTGGCCCAGCCATACGCCATCATGGCGAGTAGAGCCGCTGTCAGCAGACTTTTCCAAAAGGCCCAGTCTTCGCGGCTGACAAACTTCTTTGACGTCTCTTCGAGGCTGGATCGAAACATCTCAGACTGGGCGGCCAGTCCGGACGTAAATCGGTCTGACAATACCCGAAAACTGGCATCGAGTTCGGCGTCTCGGTTTGCCAACTTGTCGACCGAGGCTGCCAACTGCCGCACTTGCTCTTCAAGCCGCGCGAGTCGATCCACAACTTCATCTGTTACGGCCGCGGCCGCGCTGTGCGACATGCTTGATCGCATCTCAGGTTCCCTCGCGAAGTCAGAGAGCAAAAGAGGTCGATGCAGTCGCCACGAGCATAGGGACGCCTGAACGAACAAGAACCGGTTGATGCCAAGTGGGAGCTGGAACCGTAATCGGCGTTGGAACCATTGCAAGCTGGCGCCCGATCGTGAGACCATCGATGCCACTTTCAGCAAAATTGTCGTCGTAAATTTGATTGGAGGGCAGGAGCGCAAGGCCGCTGTCAGGTGGTAACCGGTACCAAACGTCGAGCGCTTGCGCGTCCTGAGGTGTTGTGGCCAAGGTGAGCACGATGAGGTTTGGGCGAGATAGGTCGGCGCTTAAAATCGGGAACTGATCGCCGGCGGCCGTTGATCCGCTGTTGAAGACCTGGAACTGCGTCGCTGCGCCCGGAGCGCCGCCCGCACATAAGAGCCGCGTCCCACCGGATTGCATCACTGGCAACGTGACCTGACTGCTGCCGGGCGCCCGTTCTGCGGCTCCGGTTAGGATCGGGCCGCCATCCCCCGAGACGTAGAGACCTGTCCCGAGCCCACGCATGAATGAGCGGAAAAAGTGCCGGGCATAGACGACGTTCCCGACCTGGCTGGGGTGCGTTTGGTCCGACCACAAAGGGACATTAAGACCATCGACGTGCCCCAGCACAAGTGGATCCGATCGCAAGTATTGGAGGTGCGCGGCACGAATTTGTTCTATGTAGGGCGGCGAGAATTTCGGACTGATTGTAATCCAGTTGGCTCCGATTGCTGGAACGCTGGACAGAATCCGGGAGAACGGTGATCCATTGTAACGCACAGCGAGAGCGGAGATAATGCGGCCCAGCGCGGCGCTGTATTGGTTTGAGGTGAGTTCGTCGCCGTCGATGCCGGCTTGTGGGTAGCGCGCGTCGTTGTGACCGTGGGCCCAGATGAATGTGCCAATTTTTCCACCCTGCCCTACCGCCGCATCGAGCGTTGCGGTCAACGGAGCCCAGGCGTTCTTTGGCCCAGAGCCATCAGCCGCCCATGACGTGATGGGCTCACCGGACCAGGCATAGCCAATCAGCCCACAGTTGACGCCGCAAACAGACACCACCAGCCGCAGGAATTCCGCACAGAACGCGCTCGAGTACGATGTCCGATCACCGGGAGCAGCCCAGGCGGATTGGGCCAGCGGAACAGTTCCCCCATCCCATGCGGCCAGACAAGTCCCGTATGGGCTGGAGGCTACGCCGCAGTCAGCGAGCGTTGCTGGGTCGCTTGTCGCCGATGTGGTCCAGAAGTCGGTCGCGAGAGACTGACCCGAAGCCGCCACGACCTCGCCCACCCCGAAAGCACCTGTCGTAGCGATACTCGAATCATCGCCGTCAGCGCGGACGTCGATAACCGACCAGCCCACCCGAGCTGGTACTTGTATCGACAGCGTCGCAGGCCCGGAGGAAAGGTTTTCCGCGTAGCTCGTCCAATCCAGGAGAGGCAGTCCGGCGACGTTCGCCGCGTCGCGCACTCTATACTCGACAAGGGCTGCGGCGCTGCTCGGCGCAACGCCGAAGCTAACCGTTCCCCAGCCTTTGCCACATGAAACCGTCCAGTTCCCTGCAGGGTTGCCCGTGCGGACGTCACGCTGAAAGATGCGGTAGATGGCTGGGGTTTGGAGGTTCAGCGTCCCGTTGTAGCTCACCGGTCAGCTCCCCCACTTGGAGTCGGCGTAGGCGCCAAGGTTAGCTAACTTCGTGGGATCGCTGAGGAAACTGCTCCACAAATTTACTTCAAATACGTATCCATCCAAGTAAAATGGCGTGGAAGCAGCTGGCTGGTTGCCGAGCAAGAAGGTGTCCCAGGCAGCCAGCCCACCTCCGCTGTAGGGACCAACCGTAGCCGCTGCTACGTCCGAATGACCGTTCACGATGGCGTGGATTAGGTTACCACTTGCGTCAAACCGAGCGATGACCTTCAGGAGGAGGTTCTTCGCGCTCGCCCCGAGGCTCGTGTCCTTTGCCGACCCAAAGGTCGCGCTGTGTCGAGCCGCTTGTACGTTCGGAGTGACCGTTGTCGAAGCGTTCACGCTGAAGGCATTGTGAGCGTCCGGGTTTCCACTGTTCGAAATACTCGCGGCCACGTAAGGTGATCCGCTTGTTGCGTCCGTCACCATCTTGAATATGACCAGCGCGGTCAACGGGCTGCCCTGCAACGCTCCGATCCAAGCGTTCGACGCCTGCTGAAGAAACTGCGTCGCGCTCTTAGAAAACAGCAAGCCGTTCCGACTGTTCTGGACGGCCAACGCAAGCGTTGGCGCGCTCGCCCCTGGTTGGTTTAGGTCGTAGCCGTTGCCGGATGTGTCGCGAAAGCCCCTTACCACTCCACCACCTGTTGTTTGGGGAGATACGAAGCCCGCATCGGAGAACAGGGTTTGAGGGTTGCTCGCATCGAACAAGACTATCGGGTTCGGGATGCCAATCGACGACAGCGAGTTATCGGGCGCAGGGCCAATGGAAGGAATTGTCACGATGACGACCGCGAGTTGTGCGCCTGCTCCCGCGCTCATGTTGTCGTAGATCGCAAGAGTGTAGCCGCCCGCTGCTGGCGCCGTGATGCTCGCCGTGATGCCGGAGATCGCTATGCGCGACGTTGTCTCGACTTGCCCTCGTATCCAAACCAGATAGGCCGTTGAGATCCCGGTCAGGCTGTAGTTGACTATGATCGACGATCCGGGGGAGCCCGACGGTGTACTGGAGAACGCTGCAGAGTAGACAGTGAAAGTTCCTGGTGCGCTGCCTCGAGTTCCCGTCGCATGATCCCGGACCTCCAAAACAATCCCTGTGGCAGCAGAAATGCTGCCGGGTGGCAGGACGAATGAGAAGCTTCCTCCCGCGATGGTGGGCGTGGGAGCGGTCGACCAGGTCACACCCCCATCGACGCTCCAATCGAGCGCCGTTGGTGTCTCGTTCGTGTAGGTGCCCGTTACGCTTAATGGACTGATGAAGGGCGTCGCGACCGGGGTAGCGACGGAGATGGTCTGCCCTAAAACGTTGACGCCGGCTCGAGCGTCAAGAACCGTACTGCTTGTCAGAGAGTCGTAGAGGCGGAGCGTGTACGTCCCAGCCGACGGAGCGGTTATAGTGCCCGATGGTGCATTTGCCGCCGCGCGCGGTCACACATCGCTCGAACCATTCCACCAAGCCAAATAGCCGGTAGCTAGCCCGGCGAGCGTCAGTGGCACGGTTGCCGCTTGGTTGGCGGCGAAGGATGGCAGGGTTCCCAAAGTTCCACTCTCAACGTTGAAGCTCGTTCCAGCCGCGCCCACGACGGCGGGCGTTCCACTGTCTCTGATCCGCAGCACGTAAGGACCGCCGGCCAGGATAGCGTTCGCCGGTATGACGAAGGAGAACGCGCCTCCGCCGATGCTGGGTGAGGCGGCGGTGTTGTAATTCACACCGTCAACGCTCCAGGCCAATGCAGCCGGAACCCCGTTTGTATACGAGCCAGACACCTGAATGCTTTGGCCTGCTGTAACAGTCGGCGGCGCGACGACCGCGATCGTTTCTGCGAGGGGTTGCGCAACCGCCACCGGGCCGCTTGTAGCAAGTAAGATGCCTGTCCCGGTCACGGGGGTGTCCCAAACCGCGAGCGTGTAGCTACCCGCCGCTGCGGGCGCGGTGATCGCTGCGCTCGTCCCGCTGACGAGAAGCCGTGAACCGACTTCAGCTTCAGCGCTCATCCAGACGATGTACGCGGTTGTCAAGCCGGAGAGCGAAAAAGTTACGCTGGTTGATTGTGAGCCCGTTGCTCCGGCCGGGGCAAGGATCGTAGCACCCTCGACATTAAAGCTGTTTGACTGTTTGGGGGTGTTGGCGCCATCCGAGATAAGCACCGTCTGACTGAGCTGCGCAGGCAGCGAGGGATGTAGGAACGAAAAAGATGTCTCAGTGACAGTTGATCCATTTGGCAAAGGATACCATACCCCGCCGCCATTATCCGAGTATTGCAACAACGGTGTCGCTGTGTAGTTCAGTAATGTCCCAGATACGGCGAATGGTGTGTTCGCGGCTACGTTCGAGATCGTTCCGATCGCCAGTGACGGGCCAGATTCGCGGCCCGGTGTTTGAGCGTAGACACCCTGGCTATTGTTGGAGTTTCGAACGCCGAATACCAGAGATGCTTGGCCCGGGGTTAAGCTGGGCAGGCCCGTGCAGGCGATTCCTGTACCAAAGCTGAGCATGCTCGAGGCCGAGGTGTTTATCGCGACACATTCAAATCCATCGCCACAGTCACTAAACTGGTTTACCGTGACCGTTCCTCCGCTTGGGAACGATACTAACGCGCGACCATGCCGGCTTGCGGTCAGCGAAACCGAACCGGGCTCCTCGACCCTCTTGCGCGGGTAGGTCGAAAGCTTCAGGTTGAGGTAATCGGCGACCTTCTGAAGCGTTCCGACCACCATCGTGGAGCTCCCCTGGCCGAGCCAGAAGGCATCGGTGTCACTGATAGCCGCGGCGTTCGGCGGCTGGTCGGTGATCAGCCGGCCATTCAGGAAACTTTGATAGGAGATGGCGCGGTCCGCCCCGCCCTGACTGATGCCGACGAGATCGCTCGCGCCGAGGCCACTTACGAGGGGCGCGCCGGTGATGGTCGAGGCGGCGCCGGCCGGGCCCGGTGGACCGGCAGGCCCGGGCGCTCCGACGGCCCCGGTAGCGCCCGGCGCGCCCGCAGGGCCGGGCTGACCGGCTGGTCCCGTCGGACCGATCGGGCCTTGCGGACCTCCTGGCCCGGGCGCCCCGGCGTTGCCAGAAGGGCCTTGGAGGCCAACAGGACCCATCGTTCCCGCCGGACCCACCGGACCCATGGGTCCGGGCGGCCCCGGAAGGCCCGTGCTACCTGGGAGACCTGCTGGGCCAGGCGGACCGGCCGCACCGAGGAGGCCATCGGCCCCCGCAGGCCCGGGCGGTCCTTCGGGACCGGTCGCGCCCGGCGGCCCCATCAATCCCGGCGGGCCTTGCGGACCAGCCAACCCCTGTGGTCCCGGTGCGCCAGTGCCGCCACCCCCGGACGCCGAGATCGTTCCGTTGGTGTCAATCGCTACATTCTCCCCCGCTGAGAACAATCCGCGAAGCCGAGCGAGTTGCATGCGAGCGGGAGTGCCCTGGCTGTTAAGGACGACCTCGTCTGTCGGGAGCACTGTCGTTTGGACCGGAAAACTGGCGTGATCCTGGCCAGTGGCACCCAGCTTTCCCCCGATCAGCGCGAGTCCAACGCCCGTCCCGACCGGCTCCGGGCCACCCGGCCCGACGCTGACACGGCCTAAGATCGACCCCGTGGGCACGGTGATCGCCGGCTGTAAACCAGCCAGCAGGTCTCCCACCGTGACTTCGCGTGTTACGCCATTCTGGCTGATTGGCAGTTCGTCAGCCGAGGCTACCTGGCCCGCGGCAGGCAGCTGGGGAATCGTCGGCATCTATTACGTCCTCGATTCAGCGTCGACGATATCTTTCAGGCTTGCACTTGCGTCCCGCTCAGGACCGAGATCCAGCGATTGAGGTTGTCGGCGAAGACCTCGACCCCGGTGCCGGCGCCCGCAAGCTCGCCTGCTTTCCGCCCATTGGACGCGTATGCCTTTGCCCCCGGCACCGGCGACGGCGGCAGCGCCGAGACCGTGTAGGCCGGCATGACCGGAGGTGCGGAAAACCGCACGGCACCACTCACATTGATCGCCGCCGAACCCGGGTCGTAGGCGAGTGCAACGCTTCCATCGGTGCTCAACGCGAGCCGATGCCTATCCGCGAGCCATATCGCATTGGCGGTGCCTGACGACGCCACTGCATGACGAGCGTCCAGCACTGACGTATTAAATGTCACGTTCGGGAACAGAACCGAGTTGATGGACGCGCCCGGCTCCGACGTGAATACCAAGCCGTTGCTCATCACGAAGTCAGGGCCGGTTGCGTTGAACTTGCTCGCCACAAACGATAGAAAACAGCGACCACCTTGCGGCAGATTCATTCCCGTAGAAGGGTTGTAGACCAGCGCGCTTCCACCATCGTCATCGCCATTTCCGGAGAGATCGAGCTCTCCGATCTGGGTGAAGCCTGCGGCGCTCGACGGCAGATTCGTGTGGTCCTGAATTTCCGCCACGAACGACCAAAGCGGCGCCCCGCCCTGCGCGGCGGTAACTGGGCTACCCGCGAACCCGTCCGTTACCCTGACGGGTTCGGCAAAAGTCATCGTTCCTGGACCGGATGTGACCGAAACAGCTACCAAATGGTAGAAGCTGGTTCCGACCTTGACCAACAAGGCCCAACCTGCACTGAGAACGGAACCGCTGTTTACGAGCCCCAGGAGTGCGGTGGAAAGCGTAACCGTGGTGCTAGTGGTCGAGACAACGTAGCCGGCCGTGTTCGTGCCCCAGCAAAACATGCCGGGGCTGATGCCGACAGTGGACGCTACCTGAAGAGTCGGACTCAGCCCGCCCGGCTGAGCGGCAGCAGTTACGACCACGTTGATCGCCTGCGCGTTCACTATGCTTGTTAATTTGCCGGCGCTTGGGCCTCCGGTGATCGGCACCTGGCCGAAATTCGCCGTATTTGTCACCGCCAGGGCGGAGCCGGCCGCAGTCAGGCTCGTCTGGACCGTCGTGTTGCCAACAGGGGTCGCAACGTCACGAATGGCTTGCAGGTCCGCTGCGAGGTGTCCGTTCTGGCCCTGGTTGCCCCCGACGGCAGAAGACGTAATCCCGAGATGCGTCAGCCATACTCCTGAAACGGGTGTGCTTACGACGTTCGCCTGAAAATTATTGACAAGCCTAGGTGAACCTGAGCCACCGGTGTCGTTGACATAGTAATACGAGGACAGGAGACTTGGATCGGTAGCAGCCGAGCCAATCTTATTGACGTACAGCATGGCCTTGCCGTCCGCTGGACGTCCCTGGGCTCGTACTGCCGAGAAGTCATCAGTCCCGGCGTAGACGTGATTAGCCGGAAGGGATAGGTCGCCGGTCATCGAACCTCCCGCTAGCGGAAGGGCAGAACTTGCGAGGTTTTGCGCAGTCGTGGCGCTTGTGACGGCGGACGATGCGGAACTCTGTGCCGCGTTTGCGCCGACGAGCGCAGCGTTGGCCGCCGCCTGGGCGGCGCCAGCGTTCGCTTGCGCCGTGACCGCTGCCGATTGAGCAGAAGCGACCGTGGATTGCATCGCTCCAAACGCCGCACTGCGCGCGTATGCTTCGGCGGCAATGGCGGTCGCGTTGTTTGCGTCACCCGCATCGGTGTATCGTCTCGTCGTCGCCTGCAGGGGATCCGAAGGGTCACCGAAAAGCGTCAGCGCTCCGTCGAGTGTTCCGCCACTTTTTGGCAGTAATGTAGCTGTCTGGTTGTCAACGTAAGACTTAGAAGCGGCGTGGAGCGCCAGCGTCGGGCTGCCCGACAGCGTAAGAGGTCCCGTCAGCACTCCGCCGGTTGTCGACAAAGCCGACGCATCACCCGCGTCCACGTATTGCTTTGTGGCGGCATGGAGTGGTTGCAGCGGGTTACCGAACAAGGCAAGCGGGCCGGTCATGGTGGCCCCGGTGGTCAGCGCGGCAAAGATCACCTTGGCGTAACCCCAGACGAAGAC
>CAXUIE010000034.1:8282-16357 GCA_964250825.1 uncultured Acidisphaera sp.
GTATGGTGAGGTTGAACCAGTCGGAGTCACTGCAAGATTAGAGATGTCGATGTTTACGATCCCCGAGAGGCCGCTCATAAACTGCGAGTAGGTGACAGCCGCGTTTTCCCCTGCTTGCCCGACCGGCACCATGTCGCTGGGACCCGGAACGGTACCGGAAGGGAGCGCGGCAACCATATACGGGGCAGCACTGGCCGAGAGCGTCCCTCCCTGCAGAGTGAGGTTCTCTCCCACAGTGATCGACGAGGGCGCGCCGAAGGTCGAGCCGGCATTGCCAAGAAGCGTGCCGCCGGCTGCCGCTATTTGCGGCTGGAGACCAGCGATGAGGAGGGCGCGGCTAATTTTCCGGGCGACCCCGTTCTGGTTGATCATCAGCTCGTCGGTGTCGGCCGCCGCGAAGGCCGGGGCGAGCTGGTCGATGGTAGGCATGAATTCAACAAGCTCCAGAGGACAGTGGAAAGCCGTCGGATTTCGTCAGGGCGCGACGACGGGATTGCCATTCTGATCCGTCAACACGGCACCCGTATCGGTTTGAATCGAGGTGATGACCGCGGGACTTGCCGCTAACAGAATAACCGGAAGCAGCACGCTCCGACTAAGCGTTCTGCCACTGTTTGCCACGACCGATACCGTGACTGTGTAGGTCGTCCCCGCTTGGCCCCCCGCGAGCCAGAGGACGGCGGAGGTCCCGTCCGCCGACGCCCGATTGACAGTGAGATCACCGGGCTGCGACGGGCTGATTGAAACGTCGAGATCCGCGATCGCGTCTCCAGGGTTGCCAACAAATGCCGGGGAGAAGTCGATGGCGTAGTCGAGCACGTCTCCCGGATCCTTGGCCGCCCAGGTGAGGGGCAATGCCGAGCCGCTTACTGCACCGCGGGGCACTGGAACAAACGTGTCGAGTAGCGCTACGCGCGCGGTGCTTGGACGCCAGACATAATTTGCCGCTGTGGCCATATTCAGCCCCCTCAGTTCTGTCGGGCGTTGTGCGAAGTGAATCGCCGTTCGCCGCCAGGCTCTTCGCGCCCTTCCGTTCGGCCGAGCCGCCTCGTCTTCTCACCCATGCTCCGACATCCCGGCGGACCCACCGGCGAAGGCGGCCATGCGCGCGGTCAACGCACGAAGCTGCTCCTGCAGCTCGGCAAGCGACGGTCCGGCGGGCGCAGCGGGCGAAACAGGAGCAGTCAAGTGATCGCCGTCGTACAACCAGCCCTCCGCCACGTGGGGCTGGTCCGTTACCTCCAACCACACCAAAGCCGGACTGAAGAGCGCTTCCAAGGGATCAAGGGTGGTGATGACTTCCGCCACTCGACCTCCTTCGATTCGCGCATAGGTTTTTGCCGTCATCGTCACCACCTCACCATGACAAAACCGCTTGCGCCGGCCGCCCCGTTATATGCCGTCGCCCCCGACGACCCGGTTCCGGCGCCCGATGCCCCACCACCTGGGAACAGTCCGGCAACACCCGTCGTGCCGCTATTTTGCATCCCACCCAGCGCGGTTCCACCGCCAAGTCCCCCGGTGTTCGCTATGCCGGCCTGTCCTGCGGAACCGGGAACGTTTAGGTCTCCGCCCACCCCATTGCCGCCCGGCGTCGCGCCGTTGATTGGGTAGGACGCGCTTGCCAGCGGGTTGAGGCTACCTCCGGTCGCGCTCACGAACGGTCCGAAGCTCGACGTCCCTCCGCCACCCGGCACGCCTCCAGCCGTATTTCCACCGCTTCCCCCGGCGCCGACCGTAACAACTACGGTTTGTCCAGGTGTGAGGCCCGCGACGCGCCTCCGAGCGTAACCGCCTCCAGCGCCGCCTCCGCTCGGCACGTTGAGGACGGATGCGTAACTTCCTGAGCCGCCCCCCCAAACCTCCACCTCGACGGTTGTGACGCTGTTCGGCACGACAAAACTGCCCGAGGACTGAAATCCTTGCGAACCAGAAGCGAAACCCGGCTTCAGCATTGGCAATTTCATCGACAAAAACGGCGCGTTCGGCAACATGGTAACGTTCGCAGTGACGACCGTCACCTGACCGTAGCTCACCGTCACGACGTAAAGCCCGACCCAACCGTTGTCGACGGGAGGACTTACCTGGGTTCCGATCGGGGCCGGCGCTCCAGACTTGAGTTGGAGTTGGACCCGCTGAGTGCGCTGGGTGTTCTGCGCCACTCCAGTATTACTTGGGCCGCTATAAGGCTGAGCTGGGTTAGCGGCGTTGTAGTAGGGAAGCACAATTGCATTTGTGTCGCTCTCTTGGAGAGTAGCTTGAACGAGATAGTTGATGGCTTGGCCCGAAGCCGTCGGCGCCACCAACGTAAACGAGGTTGGGAGAAGATTAATGCCCATCTTGACGAGCTGGTCGGTTGCATCGGCCGGAAGAGACCCAAAGGGCAACGTGTCGACCACCTGCAATTGCGAAATGCTGCCAGGACCCACCGTGATCGTCATGGAGGCAGGCGTCGTTGGCAGGCAGGCCAGGCCATCAACGTAGGTTCCGGTACCCAGAATGGCTTGCGCGAGCGCGCCGAGCGCGATCATGGTGTTGCGATTGATTGATAGCAGGTCCGAGTCGAGCGGGATGCTACCCGGATAGACTAGGTTTCTGTCCATAAGAAATTAGTTCCTGAAAGGAGCTCAGTTTATAATGCGGGTCCAGGCTATGCACGCGATCGGCAGCACGCTCGCAATCGCCTCGTAGATATCGTCGTCCGTCACTTGACCCTGGGACATTGCGAGACCCCCGTACTCGATGGCACCCGTCCCATAACCGCCGCCGTTCGTCGCCCAGCCGGCTACTTGAGCAATGCCGTTACCGAAAGGCCGGGCCGCGGTGACGAAGCATTGGAATGGCAGGTTAAGATTGCCCCAGCCGCCCGCCGAACCGTAGGCGATCGCGACGCCCCATCCTCCGGCGTCGGTCGGTCGAGCCGGCTCAAACACGACAGGTGAACGACCGGTGAGATCGGTCAGCAAACTTATAATCGCCGAACGAGTAGCTCGCTCGCGAGAAAGCTCCCTTTGAATGCGTCCGCGCAGGACCGTGTCCGACTGACCGGCACGACGTCCAAGACGATTGCCGAAGAAGTCCTTCGCGACGAGATCGAGCCAGACGCCTTGTGTCGTCGCGATGCGCGACTGACCGATCACAAACGATAAGATGCCGTACACCCAGCTCCAGGAGGCTGCCAGACCTTCGAGCAGCCCGTCGAGAACGGGTGTTTGATCGCTGAACCATCGCGATGGCAAGACCGACTTGAGCCGTCCGAGCACGTCCTGCTGATCACCGGTCATGCTGGCATCAGCTTAGGGTTACCGAGCCGGCCTTGATCACGCCGGTCGGGGGTGGGATCACGTCCGCGCTCGCCCCATTGATTTGCACGTACGAGACATTGAGCACTGCAGGATCTGCTGCGTAGGCGAGCTGGGGTATGCGTGTCAGCGGAAGCATCGCGCCGATGGGAAGCGTGTCGATGAAGCCGGTAATCGCACTGGAGACATTGGTGATAACGCTTGGCCGCTCCGCAGTGGCAGCAATGTCAAGTATGGCGGACACGGCCACGTTCACGACGGAAGGAGGCTGGATCCCGTAGATGACGCCAACCGGTCGTACGCTCTCGAGCGCACTGGCGACTGTCGTCAAAAGGCTGGCCGGCGGGCTACCCGACCCATCGTCTACGGTGACCACGAAACTGCCCGGCCGCCAAGCTCCGCTTGTATCCTGGTTCTCGAGGATCGAATACAGCAAGCCTTGTTGGATCGAGGTGATCGCGTATCCGATAGCGAGCGGGGTCGCGCGCGATCGACTATCGAGATAGTTGGTGAACCTGTTCCGCAATGCTTCGTCCGATTCGGGATCCACACCGTTCTGGAAAGATGCCAAGTTTGACACCGAGTCGATTCCCGGCATTGCGGTCGCGAGCATCGAGACGCTCCCGGCGAGAACGTTTCCGGCTGATCCCGCAGTTTGCGCCTGCACCGAAACATCCAGTGAAGCAATTCCTGCTGCGAGCACATAACCATTCTGCGCCGGTGAGTAGGCCGGGTTGGCGGGGCTAGCTGTGACCGCAAAGGTCTGCGTGCCGTCCGAGGTGCGGACCAGGGCGCCAACGGGAACCAGGGCCGCCGCCAACGCCGTAAAGCGGGAAAAGGTTACAATGCCGGAGGACGCTGATGACGGAAGCCGGACGACGGAGAAGTCCGCCATCCAGCTGTCCAAATCTCCGGCGTTGCTCGTAGAGGCGCGCGTGGTCTGCAGAACCTGGAGGATCAACCATTGCATCCACAAGGCAACAGAGGCGTTCGCCTCGAGGACAGCTCGCAAGACGGAGCCGACGGTCAAGTCCAAAAGTTGCCGAGAGGCGGCCTGTACGCCGGCCGCCATCGTTTGAACGAGCGATTCAAAGTTTTGCAATGAGAGCTGCATCTAGGGACCCACCGGGAGGAAGAGAACCTGAGTCTGCCCGCTCGGCGCATCGACATAACGAATGTTAACATACACGGCGTCAGGAGCGCCGCCTGGCGATAGCTGGACGTCGATGACGGGCTCAGGGCTGCGTGCCACCGCCGGCTCCTTGAACATTTGACTACGGATCACCGCACGGATGCGTAACGGGTCGACAGGTTGGCCGATAAATTGCGCGAGGCCCGCACCGTACGACAACTGCCAGACATACTCACCAGGATTGGTGAGAAGTCGTCGCAACAGCCGCTGCTGCCCCAGGACAGGACCAACCGCGATCGCGATGTCGCCTGTCGGCCCGGTCGAGAGGTCTGAACCCCACTGGTGCGAAATGTCGGGCATCTCAGTCCTTACAAGGCTTGCGCTTAATCTTGCGGCGTAGGGCCGGCGCCGCTGCCGCCGTGAGCGTGCGAATCGTAGTGTTGCCGAAGCCGGTCAAGCGATCCGCGCCGGTCATAGACGTCACCGTTTACGAGTAGATCTCCCTGGACCTGAACCGTCCCGTCATTTGTTAGTTTCAGGAAACTGCCACTCTGGTGCACAAGCCAAAGCTCACCGGCAGGAGCGGCGGGCGGTCGTTGAGCATCGCTGAAGGCCCGACCCACAATGATCCCGTGTTCGGCATCGCCCTCCTGAGGCAGCACTAGAACTTGATCTCCGGGTGACGGCGGGCACACCATGCCCCACCCGGCACCGACCCACGCCGACAACACGGGAAGCCATCCCGTCAGTATGGCTTCAGGCTGTAGCTGCACTCGTGCGGTCGCGGAGCCCGGATCAATCGACGTCACAATGCCGAAGCGTGGCTGCCCAACGGACTGATCAAGCGCGCCCGCGTGAGCCTTCAACGCGTTAAGAAAACGCTCCATCCCAACAGCTTCCTTGCCCAACGCCAGACGTATTCAGCCCGTAACGGCGGCCACGATATCCGCGGGAGGAGTGGTCTGATGAGCACTGTCCATATTGTTACATCTGATGCGCTGCGTGAAGCCGGTTTGCACGTGCAGACGTCGCTCGATGCTATCCACGAAATATGCTTGATCGAAATCCGATCCGGTACCCGCGAGGTTGACAACACTGCGAGGCGTCAGGGCAAGCTCGCCCGGCATCGTTGCCGAGAAGACGCGCTGATGTCGCGTCAACTCGGCAAGCTTCTGCTGAGCGAGCTTTAGCGCTTGGTCAGAAGTTAGATTGGGTCGAACGTAGACATATCGCTGCGACGTCGCGCCAACCATACCAAATGTTCTCACGCCTTGTTGATGAGCGCGGGCCGTCTGCGTGAACGCACTCTGCTGACGGCTGTTCCAGCTCTTGACGGTGACCTCGATATCGCGAGCCAGCGTAAGGGCGCGCTCGAGCCGAAGATCCGTCACGTTGTTCGGTGTCAATGTAAATGCCCCATCCGGCCCGGACGGTGGCTGAAAATGCAAAGTGTTCGCCTGCACAAACACGTCGAAGCCCTCCTGCTGTGCAAGAAACACCAGCAGATCCCACTCCGTCGTGGCGCGGCTGAACTGGTCGAGAGTGATCCGGTCGTGCTCACTCTGGTAGTACCGACCAACCGGCGTCGTCGTCTGGGTGATTGCAGAGTTCAGATTATGCTCGGCCGCGAATATGGTCGCGATATCACTCGATGTTTGGTTAGCGAAAGTCTGCTGCGTACGGGTCTCGATCAGCGTCGCAGTAAGGTCGCGTCCCTCCGCTCGCAGCACTTCTTGAATAGGATCGACCTCGACGAGATCGACCGTTCCCTGAAAGATGCTGACGAAGTTCGCGCTGTCGAGGCTCAATTGAACGTCGATAGCGATGTCGGATGAGCCAGCCCAGAAGGTAGACGCCGTAGGGTCAGCCGATAGCGCGACTGTCGCCACGAAGCGGTCGGCTCCTCGATGATTGTTGGCGTACACCTCCACCTCGACCACTCCCGCAACCGGACTACCGTTCGCCAACAGGAGGATTCTCGGATACCGGACGCTACTGGGCAGCAACGCCGCCTCCGGCGCTGGCGTCCACGTTTGGAATGGCCAGGGTCACGACACCGGTCAGCATCGGATCGGAGAGCTGGTTGAGTTGGGCGATACGAATCCACTGCGTCGCATCGCCGAGCTGCTCTGCGGCGATCTGGAAGAGGTTGCCACCCACGACCAATAATGTGCGCATCAGGTGCTCGCGTCGGCCAGCTTGAGCGCGGCTCGACCGACATAGGCCCTCGCCGCCGCAATTCCAGCGAGCTGACCAGCGGCACTCGTTGCAGTTCCGAGCGCAGTCACGCCCGTTAGCGGATTGTTGGTCGTCCCGAGGATTGCTGAAGCTGTGTTCAACGAGCTGCCGACTACGGGAAGCCTGGCATTTGTACTAGACTGCGATGCACTCAACGCGCTGAATGCCTGATTATATGATGCCGTTCCGACCGTCGTGGAGCCGGGCGCCGCAACCGCTGTCTGCGCAGCGCTGAAGTCGACTCCGGACAAGGCCTGCCCGGCCGCGGCAGCAATGTCGGCGCCGATGGAGCCAGCGAGAGAAAGCGCAGTCTCCACCAGAGCCGCTGCCTCGTCCCGCAGCACGCTGCAAACAAGCCGATAAGGAATCCAATAGCTGTATCGGTAGTCTGCCTGGAAGTCCCGAATAACGACGGTATAGAAGAAGATGTCCCACGTTAATGGGAGGGCATTGCCCTCCACCCGGAGTTCGTCGAGCATTCGCGCACGCAGCGTGGCGTCCGGACCGGAGAAGGTGCCGCTCAGCATCACGTCGGCGTCGTCGCGGCCCATAGCGTCGATCACGCGGTTTCCGCCTGGCAGCTTGTGAACCACGACTCTTTGCTCGCCGCCGAAACGAATGCCCGCCGTAGCCTCAAAGTCCTGGAAAACAACCGGACCAAGGATTAACGTTATGCCCGACATTTGGACGACTCCAGAGCAAGGACCTTTTCGCGGGTGGAGGCACTTCAAGCTGCGTCTCCGGACCGTCAGCTGCCGATCGACGCTCCGGGCCAAACGGGTGAAAGGCGAGGGTCGAAGCCGGTGCTGCCTGAAACGGGACGGATTACCGAACGGGTCAGGTGGTCGTTGATCCAGCGTCCGATTGCCCCGCCCTCGAGATAAACGTCTCCACCATGCGCTGTTGAGGGCTGGTCGGGCTGGCCGCCGGCGAACTTGCCTTGCTCCACATGGCGCGGCGGACTAGGCGGAGCGGCGGGGCGCCGTGGGGCCCTGGTCTCGGTCGAGGCCTGCGCGGCCGGGCACAGAACACGGGCTGCGGGCGCTTCGACCAGCCTTGCCGCAGTCCTAGCAGCGTCGGCAGGCGTGAAAGCCGTCGCAAGTCGAACGTGCGGAGCAGTCGGCTTCGGGCTAGTCGCCGCGGCGGGCACGTCGAGCGAGACCTTCGCGGAAGAAGTTACGCTCGTTTCCGTTCCGGATGGCTGGGCAGGATGGGCGACCGGAGCCGACGCTAAGATCGAAGTGAGTGGGGCAATCGGAGCGGGCACGACCTGGCGCACAACGTTCGGCATCGAGGCGCTGGGGCGAGCCGACGAAGGGCTCGCGGCCGGTCGGGTCGGCAACCGAGACGTGGGCTCGACTGAGCGCGACCTGGGATGGACAGACGAAGGCGCTGGGGTGATC
>CAXUIE010000035.1:0-2429 GCA_964250825.1 uncultured Acidisphaera sp.
GCAGGCGGAGCTCGCGCGGCGCCTCGGGCAGGAGATAGCCGCCGGGTCAGGGCTTGCCGCGCTGGTCGCGGCACTCGCGCTGGCCGCGTTCGGCTGACCGATGAGCCGCAAGAAAGCCGCCGAGACGAAGGCCACCTCGATCCCCGCTCAGGCTGCAAGCGGCGGGCGATCGCTGGTCTGGCTGCAGGGTCTGCTCTGCGGCGGGTTCGCCGCGTGCGCACCGGCCGCCGCGCTTTTGCTTTCGATCCTCCTCGCACCCGGCTTGGCCATGCTCACCTTCGAGCGACAGCCGGGCCGGCCGGTGACGCGGGCCATGCTGCTTTTTGGATTGAGCGCGTCGGTGTTCCCGACGCTGGCACTCTGGGACGCCGGCCACACGGTGGACGCGGCGTGGGCCCTCGCCGCCGAGCCCCGGACCTTGGCGATCGCCTGGGCGGCGGCCGGCGGGGCATGGTTGTTCACCGAGCTGTTCTCGGTCGCCATGCGGCTCGTGCTCGCATCGGCAACACTCGCGCGCAAGCGCCGCCTCCGGGCGATCAGCGACCGCTGCGCCGCCGAATGGGGATTGGACGCCGGCATCCGCGTCGATTGAGCATCGACTGGCTCCGAAGCCGCCCGCCACCGGCTTCGTCGGTTGAGACCGGCCGGACCGAAGCACCGGTCGGCACGGTGGTGCTTTCCTGGCTTCTAGCGGCTCCCGTACTATGCCGCGTTCGCCGCAACCGCGCCAATCATGCCCGGCATCTCGATGTCGATCTCCAAGGTCGACACCGCCTTGCCCCGGTCGAGCTTGACCTGCACCTTGTCGCGCTCGATCGCCATGTGCTTGGCGATCACGGCCAGGATCTCCTCGTGCAGCACGGCGGCGAGGTCGCTTTTGCCGTCCACCGCGCGCTCGTGAGATAGAAGGATTTGCAAGCGCTCGCGCGCCACGGGCGCGGTGGTGCGATTGCGCGCGAAGATGCCGCCGAACAAGCTCATGCCATCGCCCTCCGGCCGAACAACTTGCCCATGAAGCCGCGCTTGGCCGGAGCCGGGATGATCACCGGCAGGTCTTCGCCGCGCAACCGCTTGACCGCGTCGAAATAGGCGCGGGCCGGGGCGCTCGTCGGATTACTGAGCGTCACCGGTGTGCCGGTGTTCGACGCGCGCAGCACTTCCTCGCTTTCGGGGATGATGCCGAGCAGAGGGATCGACAGGATTTCCAGCACGTCATCCGTCTTGAGCATCTCGCCACGAGCGGCGCGCGCGCGGTCGAAGCGGGTCAGCAAGAGGTGCTTGTCCACCTTCTCGCCACGCTCGGCCTTCTGCGTCTTACTGTCGAGCAGGCCGATGATGCGATCGGAGTCGCGCACCGACGAAACCTCGGGGTTGGTCACCACCACGGCCGTGTCGGCGTGATACATCGCGAGCGTCGCCCCCTTTTCGATGCCGGCCGGGCTGTCGCAGATCACCCAATCGAACCGATCGCGCAGCTCATCCATCACGCGCGCGACCCCCTCGGCGCTGAGCGCGTCCTTGTCGCGGGTCTGCGACGCGGGAAGCAGCGACAGGGTTTCCACCCGCTTGTCGCGGATCAGCGCCTGCGACAGCTTGGCGTCGCCCTGCACCACGTTGACGAAGTCGAACACGACGCGGCGCTCGGCCCCCATCACCAGGTCGAGATTGCGCAATCCGACGTCGAAATCCACGACGACGACGCGTTCGCCCGCCTGCGCGAGCGCCACGCCGAGCGCCGCCGTCGACGTCGTCTTGCCGACGCCTCCTTTGCCGGACGTCACGACCATGACCTTGGCCATTCGGATCAACCCTCCCTCGGTGCGCGTCAGTCAAGGCCTGCCATGACGATCGAGTCGCGGTCCAGCCAGGCTTGCGCCGGGCGGCCGCGCAAACTTTCGTCCATGTCCTCGGCCGTGCGATACAAGCCGTCGATCGCGAGCAGCTCCGCCTCCATGCGGCGGCAGAAGATGCGGGCGCCGGGGTTGCCGAGCATCCCCGCGATCGCGCGGCCGCGCAGCGCGCCGTAAACATGCACGGACCCGCCCGCCATCACCTCGGCGCCGGAGCTGACCGACCCGAGCACCGTCACGTCGCCCCGCGGGAACACGATGGATTGCCCGGAGCGGACCGGCTCGTGCAGCACGAGCGAGCATGGCTCTTCCGGCGCGGGCGGCGTCGGCGCCGGCTCGTCGGGAACCTCGATCGCGCCGGCCGCGCGGCCGCCGTTGAGCATCGGCGGCCAGCCGGGGACATCGATCCCCTGCAACTCCTCGGGCGCCCCCTCGATGCCGAGAACCCGGATCTCGCGCGCGGCAAGTTCGGCCAGCAAGGCGCGGATGCCGGGCTGATGCAGGTTGGCCACCGACACATCGAGCACCACGCTGCGGCCGGCGAAGAAGGACGGGGCGCGTTCGAGCTCGGCGTCGAGC
>CAXUIE010000035.1:2439-16275 GCA_964250825.1 uncultured Acidisphaera sp.
ATAAGCAGGCGGTGATCGACACCTATGAGGTGCGGCTCGCCGCCGAAGCCATTCCATCACTGGCGGCTCGGGGACGAGTGCGACGGCGATGAAGGAGCGGCCGCGCAACCGGAGCTGTGTGCGGGTGGTCGAATCGTCTGTCACGATCCTGCGGGCGTAGCCCTCCGGGGCTTCGCGCGTCAATCGGCTATTCGGCGACGTCCCGCGTCGGCATTGCGGCGGGCAGATTTACGGTGAACAACTCGCCGCCGTAGTCCGCCTCGGCCGGAATTCGCAGCTGGCGAACCCCGTTCTCCCGCTTCACCAGCACCGGCTCCACCGTGACAATGGGCGCCCCGCGCGCCGTTTCCATCGCGGTGGCGAGCGTCGCGCTTCGGCCGAGCTTCTGCAGGTTCATGTGGGTCGGGAACACCATCTTGTAGTCACCGCGCTCGACCCCCTCGCGCGCCCGCGCCGGGGTGAGCCACACCGAGTCGACCGCCTCCATCCCATTGTGCGCGCCCACCTGGTCGGCCGGGGCCGGGGCCAGAAAGAACCGCGTGTCGTAGCGCTTGGCCTGATTGGCGGGGGTGATCCAGTGGGCGAACGGCACGAGGAGGTCGGTCGCCAGCACGAGGCCCTCGCTGTCCAGGATGTCGGCGAAGCGGACCTCGCCTTGGCAGAGCTCGGCGCGCTGCCCGGCCTCGATCTCGCGCAGCCGCTCGGCGTGGATCAGCGCGTCGCCGCCGCGCGGCCGGGCGAGCAGGATGCCGCACTCCTCGAAGGTTTCGCGGATCGCGGCGACTCGGAACGCCATCGCGGTGGCGTCCAATCCTTCGGGGCCGGGGCAGATCTCCGGCCGCTCGGCGATCTCGTGGTCGCCGGTGTCGAGACGCCCGCCGGGAAACACGAGCGCGCCCGAGGCGAAGTCGATCGCGTCATGGCGGACCTGCATGAACACCTCGAGCCCGTTCGCGCCGTCGCGCAACAAGAGGACGGTCGCGGCCGGGCGCGGGGCGACGTGGTTGAGGGAGGACATGGTTCCTCAGCCTTCGGCGGCGCGTGGCATGGAGCCGCGCCGGGGCATGCCGCCGCCGAAGATGCCGCCGTCGACGACGATCTCGGAGGCGGTCATGTAGCTCGACGCGTCGGACGCGAGGAACAGCACGCTGTTGGCGATGTCCTGCGCGGTCCCCGCCGTGCCGATCGGCACGCTCGCCGCCGCGAGCTGGTTGGGGTCGGCGGCGGCATTGGAGCCGGTATACACCCCGCCGTTCGGGATCTTGCCCCAGATCGGCGTGTCGATGATGCCGGGATGAATGGTGTTGACGCGGATCCGGTCGTTGGCGGCGGCGCACTCCATCGCGACCGCCTTGGCGAACAGCCGAACCCCGCCCTTGGTCGCGCAATACCCGGCGAGGCCGCCCGAGCCGCGCAGGCCGGCCAGCGAGGAGGTGATGATGATGGAGCCGCCGCCGGCTCGCCGCATCACCGGCACCGCGTGCTTCACCGACAGGAACACGCCATCGAGGTTGATCGCTGTCTGCCGCCGCCAGTCGGCGAGCGACATGTCGAAGATCGAGCAAGCGATGCCAATCCCGGCGTTGGAGAACAGGACGTCGAGCCGGCCAAACCGGTCCTCGGTTTGCGCGACCACCTCCTGCCAGCGCGCCTCGTCCGTCACGTCTTGCGCCAGGAACGCCGCCTCGCCGCCCGCTTCGGTAATGCGCCCAACCACCGCCTCGCCGCGCGCCTGGTCGATGTCGGTGACGACGACCTTGGCCCCCTCGCGCGCCAGCGTCTCCGCGCTCGCCTCGCCGATGCCCGACGCGCCGCCCGTGACGAGAGCGACCTTTCCTTGAACTTGGCCCATGCGGCGCTGCCCCCTATTCTATCGGGGGCATCCTGTCCCGGCTCCGCCCGGCCCTCAACCACCGTTTGCGTTACTGGCGCGGCCCGATCCCTCGCAGGGCCGCCCGCTCTATGGAGGCCATCACGAAGTGTGCCCATCGATTCGCTGCTTAAGATAATGGATACAACGCCTCGCGAATGTCGGAAACCTACTTGGACCCCATCGACGGGCCGCCCTCACATCGCAAACTCGTTAACCTTGGACCTTTAAAGGCGAACCAACATCAGCTGATATCGCGCTCCAGCAGCTCGATGCTGACGTTCTCCGGGCCGCGCAGGAAGGCGATCCGCACGCCGGGCCGTACCGTCGTGGGCTCCAGATTGAACTCCGCCCCCTTCGCCTTCAGCTCGGCCACCGCCGCGTCGATCCCGGTGACGGCGAGCCCGAGATGTTCGAGTCCGAGATAGGGGGAGGTCGGCGGCGCACCTGTCCGATCCTCGCGCACTGGCGCAATGAACACGGTCAAGCCGCAGAGATCGAGGTCGATGCGCCGCGAACCGTCCGCCTGCGTCGAGCGGATCACCTCCGCGCCGAACATCCGTTCGTAGAACGCGGCCGTCGCGTCGGGGTCGCGGCTGCGCAGATGCACGTGATCGTAGGTGAACTGGGCCATTGCTGCTCCTCCCGGGACGAACTGAACCGCCGCCCCCAATAGCGTATTCGCGGTGGAATCGAGGAGTCCGCACCCGCGCCGCGCGGTTTGGCATTGCCAAGACCAGCCGCGCCGCGACACCCTCGGAAGAGGAGGCGACCATGAACGAGGCGGAACCGAGCTACAGCAGCGGCCCGTCCGACGCGCCCATGCTGGGCGAAACGATCGGCGACCGCTTCGACCAGACGGTGGCGCGCTGGCCCGACCGCCCGGCGCTCGTCGTCCGCCAGCAGGGCGTCCGCTGGACCTGGCGCGAGCTGCGCGAACGGGTGGACGGCTTCGCGGCTGGTCTGCTGGCACTCGGGCTCGAGCCCGGCGACCGGCTCGGCATCTGGTCGCTCAACAACGCCGAATGGGTGATCACGCAATACGCGGCGGCAAAGGCCGGATTGGTGCTAATGAACATCAATCCGGCCTACCGGTTGTCCGAGCTGGACTACGCGCTCAACAAGGTCGGCTGCCGGGGGCTGGTGACGGCGACCGCGTTCAAGACCAGCGACTACATCGGCATGATCGGCACCCTGGCGCCCGAGCTCCGCGCCACCGCGCCCGGCCAGCTACGGGCCGCGCGGTTGCCGAGCCTGCGGATCGTCATCCAGATCGGCGCCGAGACCGTGCCGGGCGCCATCCCGTTCGAGCAGGTCGCGGCGCGCGGCACCGACGCCGAACGCGCGCGCCTCGCGGCACTCGGACGCAGCTTGCAGTTCGACGACCCGATCAACATCCAGTTCACCTCCGGCACGACCGGGGCGCCCAAGGGGGCCACCCTCACGCACCACAACATTCTCAACAACGGCTACTTCATCGGCCGGACCCTGCGCTACACCGCCGACGACAAGGTGTGCATCCCGGTGCCGATGTATCACTGCTTCGGCATGGTGATCGGCAGCCTCGCTTGCGTCACGCACGGGGCGGCCATGGTGTTTCCGGGCGAGGGCTTCGACCCGCTCGCGACGATGGCGACGGTGGCGGAGGAGCGCTGCACCTCGCTCTACGGCGTGCCCACCATGTTCATCGCCCAGCTCGAGCACCCCGAGTTCCGCCGCTTCGATTTCGCCAGCCTCCGCACTGGCGTGATGGCCGGCTCGCCCTGCCCGATCGAGGTGATGCGGCGGGTGATCGAGCAGATGCACGCGCGCGAGGTCACCATCTGCTACGGCATGACGGAAACCAGCCCCGTGAGCACGCAGAGTGCGACGGACGATTCGCTGGACCGGCGCGTGTCCACCGTCGGGCGGGTGCATCCGCATCTCGAGGTGAAGATCGTCGACGCGGACGGCCGCGTGGTGCCGCGCGGCACGCCGGGCGAGCTCTGCACACGCGGCTATTCGGTGATGCTTGGCTATTGGGACGAGCCGGAGCGCACCGCGCAGGCGATCGACCGCGCCGGCTGGATGCACACCGGCGACCTCGCGACGATGGACGACGAGGGCTTCTGCAACATCGTCGGGCGGATCAAGGATTTGGTGATCCGCGGCGGCGAGAACGTGTATCCGCGCGAGGTGGAGGAGTTCCTGTATCAGCACCCGCGCATCGAGGAGGTGCAGGTGTTCGGCGTCGCCGACACGCGCTTCGGCGAGGAGCTGTGCGCCTGGATCAAGCCGCGCGCCGGCGAACGGCTGACCGAGCAGGAGGTGCGCGACTTCTGCCAAGGCCAGATCGCCCACTACAAGGTGCCGCGCCACATCCGGTTCGTGGGCGAGTTCCCGATGACGGTGACGGGCAAGATGCAAAAATTCCTGATGCGGGAAGCGATGGAGCAGGAACTCGGCGTGCAGGCGGCCCGGACCGCCTGACTGGCGCGCCACCGACCCCGGGCCTAAGCTCGCGCGAAACGTCTTTGGGAGGTCAGCGTGCTGAAACGTCGGCAAGTGGTGCTTGGGACGGGGCTGGCGATCGCGGGCCTAGGTTTGTCCCCGGCGCGCGCGGCCGATCCCGTCACCATCGGCTTCGGCATGGCGCTTACCGGCGGCATCGCGCCCAACGGCAAGGCGGCGCTGCTCGCGATGCAGATCTGGGAGCAGGACGTCAACGCCAAGGGCGGCCTGCTCGGACGCCCGGTGAAGCTCGTCTACTACGACGACCAAAGCAATCCATCGACGGTTCCGGGCATCTACACCAAGCTTCTCGACGTCGATAAGGTCGATATCGTGGTGAGCGGCTACGGGACCAACATGGTCGGCCCCGCGATCCCCGTCGTCATGCAGCACGACGCGCTATTCCTCGGCTTGTTCGGGCTCAGTTCCAACACGGAGTTCAAATACCCGAAGTATTTCTCGATGAACCCGGCGGGCGGCCCGAAGCCCAACGAGGCGTTCGCCGAGGGGTTCTTCGCGGTCGCGATGGCGCAGACGCCGAAGCCGCAAACGCTGGCGATCGCCGGCGCCGACGCGGAGTACCCGCGCAACGCGATCGAGGGCGTGCTGGCGGTCGCGAAGCGGAACGGGCTCAAGGTGGTCTACAACAAGACGTATCCGCCTTCGACCGCCGACTACACCCCGATCGTGCGCGCGATCGGCGCGACCGAGCCCGACATCGTGTTTGTCGCCTCCTATCCGCCGGACACGGTCGGCATGGTCCGCGCGAGCCGGGAGGTCGGCCTCAAGGCCAAGATCTTCGGCGGCGGCATGGTCGGGCTACAATCGACCTCGATCAAGACTCAGCTCGGGCCGCTGCTGAACGGGATCACGGTCTACGACTACTTCCTGCCGTGGGTGAAATTCGCGTCGCCCCAAGCGCTGGCGTTTCTCAAGGCGTATCAGGCGAAGTCGTCAGGCGCGGGCGTCGATCTGCTGGGCTACTACCTCCCGCCCTTTGCGTATTCAAACATGCAGGTCCTGCAGCAGGCGGTCGAGGCGACCAAGACGCTCGATCAAGACAAGCTCGCCGACTACATCCGAACGCACAGCTTCCAAACGATCACGGGTGAAATCAAGTACGGCGCCAACAGCGAATGGGCGCAGGCGCGGGTGATGACGGTGCAGTTCCAGAACGTGAGCGGCAACGACATCGACCAGTTCAAGAATCCCAAAACCGAAGTCATACTCTGGCCCGCGGACGAAAAGACGGGCAATTTGCTATATCCCTACAGCGAGGCGCAGCGATGACCTGCTGGAAATCCTCCGTTCACAGGATCACGTCGCCGGTTCGGGGGTGATCAAGATTGGGCATCGCGAAGTGCTTCGATCCTCGGCCGGTGGTGGCGGCCGCCGTTCGCGGTCAGCCCATCGCGTGACGCCTGCCAAGGCGGGCATCCAGGCCTTCTCCCGGCCGCAGCGGCGAAACGCCGGGTTCCCGCTTGCGCGGTAACGACGATCGGATCGGTGTGGCGCCGATTTTCGTGCGGACGGCGGCATGTGGGGCATGGCTGCTTTTCGCGCTCCTGGGCGCCGGCGCGGCACGCGCCGCCTCGGCTCCCGCGGTGGAGGCCGAACACGGGATGGTGGTGTCCTCTCAGCGGCTGGCATCCGAGGCGGGCGCCGAGATCCTGCGCGCCGGCGGCAACGCGGTCGATGCGGCGGTTGCGGTCGGTTACGCCGAAGCGGTGGTGAACCCGTGTTGCGGCAATATCGGCGGCGGCGGCTTCATGGTGCTGCACCTGGCCGACAACCGCGACCGATTCATCAACTTCCGTGAAACCGCGCCGGCCGCGGCGCGCCGGGACATGTATCTGGACAACAAGGGAGACGTCACCAAGGGCCTGAGCCTATACGGCTACAAAGCCGCCGGCGTGCCGGGCACTGTGATGGGACTGGAAGCCGCGCTGCGCGAGTACGGCACCATGAAGCGCGCTGCCGTCATGGCGCCCGCGATCCGCCTTGCTCGGGAGGGCTTCGTGCTGACCCGCGCCGACACCGACTTCCTGGACTTGCGCACCGAGCGGTTCCGCGCCGAGCCCAATATCGCCCGTGTGTTCCTGCGCCCGGACGGCAGCCGTCTGCGACCGGGTGACCGCCTCACGCAGCCCGACCTGGCCCGCACGTTGGAAGCCATCGAGCAGGGCGGGGCGGATGCATTCTACCACGGTCCGATAGCCGCTACGGTGGAGGCCGCCTCGCGCGAGCACGGCGGCTTGCTCACCGCCGCCGATTTCGCCGCCTACACCGTCACCGAAGCAGCCCCGCTGCGCTGCGAGTACCGGGGCTACGTGTTTCAATCGGCGCCGCCGCCGTCATCCGGCGGAGTGGCGATGTGCGAGATCCTGAACGTCCTCGCCGGCTACGACATGAAAGCCCTCGGCTGGCATTCGGCGGTGTCGGTGCATCTGATGGTCGAGGCGATGCGACATGCCTACGCCGACCGCAACACCTACCTCGGCGACCCGGCTTTCGTCGCCAATCCTCTCGACCGGCTGCTGTCGCCAGACCACGCCGCGGCGATCCGGGCCACGATCAACGTGGAGAAGGCCGGCACGTCTCGAACGCTGGTTCCGGGCGTCGCGCCGCACGAGAAGCCGGAAACCACCCACTACTCCGTTATCGACCGTGCTGGAAACGCCGCCAGCGTGACATACACGCTCAACGGCGTGTTCGGCGCGGTGGTGATCCCAGGCGACACGGGGTTCCTGCTCAACGACGAGATGGACGACTTCACCGAGAAGCCGGGCGCGCCGAACCTGTTCGGGCTGGTGCAGGGCGAGGCAAACAGCATCGCGCCGGGCAAGCGCCCCCTGTCATCAATGGCGCCGACCGTTGTCACCAAGGATGGCCACATCGCGTTGGTGCTGGGCTCGCCTGGTGGGTCGCGCATCATCACCATCACGCTGGAAACGGCGCTGAACATGATCGACTACGGAATGCAGCCGCAAGAAGCCGTGGATGCGCCGCGGGTGCACCATCAAGGATCGCCGGACGCGGTGTTCGCGGAGCCGTTCGCGCTGTCGCCGGACACCGCGAAGTTGCTGACCGACATGGGCTACAAGATCACGACGCAAACGCCGTGGGGTGCGGCGGAGGTCGTCGCGGTCGGCCCACCGAAGCGGGACGAAGCCGGGCCAGCATCCAGCGGCAACGACTCAACGCAAACGCGCGGGATGCGGCCGGGCCTGCTGTACGGTGCAAGCGACAACCGCCGCCCGGCAGGGGCCGCCATTGGGGAGTAGCGCCGGCGAGGCCGCGACCTCGTCAAAGCCCGAGATAAAACCGCCGGATCAGCTCGTTGTTGTTGAGTTCGTCGGCAGAGCCGCCCTCGAATTCGATCTGGCCGTGGACGATCACGTAGCCGCGGTCCGCGATGCGGATCGCTTGGGTGAAGTTCTGCTCGGCCATCAGCACGGTCAAATGAAAGCCCGCCTTCAGCTCGGCGATCTTGTCGATGGTGCGCCGCACGAGCAGCGGGGCCAGCCCCACCGATGGCTCGTCGATCAGCAGGATGCGCGGCGCGGTCATCAGCGCGCGGCCGAGGGCGAGCATCTGCTGCTCACCGCCGCTCATGCTGCCGGCGAGCTGGCGGCGCCGCTCCTTGAGACGCGGAAATGTTTCGAAGCAGAAGTCGAGATTGCGCCCGATCGCCGCGCGCGCCGAGCGGCGGTAGGCGCCCAGCAGCAGGTTTTCCGTGACCGACAGCCGGGGAAACAGCCGGCGTCCTTCCGGGACGAACGCGATTCCGAGATCGACGATGTCCTCGGTCGCGCGACCTACGAGTTCGTGGCGTTCGCCGTCCAACTCCGCCGTGATGCTGCCGGCGGTCGGGCGCACGATGCCCATGACGCACTTCATCAAGGTGCTCTTGCCGTTGCCGTTGGTGCCGAGCAGCGCCACGGTCTCGCCCGCGGCGACCGCCAAGGAAACACCATGCAGGACCCGGACGGAACCATAGCCGGCGTCGACGCCGGCGACCCGCAGGCTATTCGCCAAGATAGGCGCGCTCCACTTCGGGGTTGCGCACCACCTCGGCGGGCACGCCGTCGGCGATCTTGCGCCCCGCGACAAGAACGACCAAGCGCTGCGAGAACTGCATCACCGCCCGCATGATGTGCTCGATGAGGATCACGGTCACACCCTGGCCGTTCAACCGCAACAGGAGTGCCAGGATCTCGTCGACCTCGCCGTGCGACAGCCCCGCCATCGGCTCGTCGGCGATCAGCAGCTTGGGCTCGGCGGCGACGGCGCGCGCCAGCTCCAGCTTGCGCATCTCGATCTGCGTGAGGTCGGCCGGACGCCGGTCGGCCTTGGCCTCGAGCCCGACCAGCCGCAGCACGGCGCGGCACTGTTCGGAAACGTCCGCCGTGCCCGCACGCGGGCCGCGGGCGTGAACCGTGTATGCGAGCGGAATGCGCAGATTGTCGGCCACCGTTAGGCTGGCGAACGGGCGTGGCAGCTGGAAGCTGCGCGCAAGCCCGCGCCGGGTGCGTTGATGCGCCAGCATCCCGTCCAGCATTTCGCCGGCAAAGCGGATGCTGCCGCGATCGTTGCGAAGCGTGCCGCTGACGCAGTTGACCAGCGTGCTCTTGCCCGACCCGTTCGGCCCGATCAGCCCGACGCGCTCGCCCGCTTCGACATTCATTTGCACGTCGTTGAGAGCGACGAACCCGCCGAACCGTTTGCCGAGGCCGGCGATCTCCAGCAGCGCGCCACTCAAGGCGCGGGCCGCCGATGGGCGCGAAACAAGCCGATCAGGCCGTTCGGCGCCAGGATCACAAAGCCGATCAGGACGAGCCCGACGAACAGCAGGTTGACCGCCGAGGAGATCGTCACCGTTGCAACCTGCTGCAGGCTGCCGAGCAGCACGGCGCCGATCACCGGCCCCAGCCAGCTCGCCGTGCCGCCGATCAGCGGCATCGCGATGCTGTTCACGGCATAGGTGAGGCTGAACGCCGAGGGCGGGTCGAGGTAGGTGACGTAGTACGGCAGCGGCGCGCCCGCCATGCCCATGAAGGCGCCGGACAGCGTGGTCGCGATCAGCTTGAGCCGCAAGGTTGGCACGCCGGACGCCTCAGCCGCGAGCTCGTCATCACGGATCGCGGCGAAGCCGTAGCCGAGCCGGGAGCGCTCGATCGTGCGCGCTGCGAGCAAGGTGGCCACCACCAGGCCCAGCATCAAGAGGAACAGATACTCGATGTATGGGCCGCCCCAGAGCGGCGCGAAACGCGGCCGCACGACATAGGCGCCGCGCGAACCGCCGATGAAATCCCAATTGACCACGAGGGTTTGCGCGACCACCGCCAGCGCAAGGGTGGCGATGGAGAAGAACACGCCCTTCAGGCGCAAGGTGAGATAGCCCATGCCGAGGCCGACCACGCCGGACAGCCCGCCGCCGGCAAGCATCAGCAGCGGAAGCGGCAACGGGTGGAGCTTGTGGATCGCCACCGTCGTGTAAGCGCCGAGCGCGAAGAACGCGGCGGTGCCGAAGTTCACATAGCCGGTGTAGCCGCCGAGGATGTTCCACGCCGTCGCCAGGACGATATACTGCAGCACCACGTATCCCGCGAAGAACACGTAAGCGTTGCCGATCCAGTACGCCGCGCCGAACACCGCGGCGGCGGCGGCCACCAGCAGCAGGAAGAACGGCAGGCTGCGCACGCGCTAGCGCCCGAACAAACCGACCGGCCGCACCGCGAGGGTCGCCAGCAACAGTCCGAACGCGACGGCGGGGGACCAGGACGGGCCGTAGAACGTGGAGGTCAGGCTTTCGGCGACGCCGAGGATCATCGCCGCGGCCAAGGTGCCGGGAACGCTGCCAAGACCGCCCAGCACGCAGATGGCGAACACGCGGCCGATATAGTCGCGGCTGATCGACGGCTCGACTGGCTGGATGACGATCAGGATCGCGCCGGCGACCGAGGCCGTCGCGAGCGAGAGGCCGAACGCGATTCGCTTGATCCGGCGCGGGTCCACCGCCATTAACCGGAGCGCCAGCTGGTCCTGTGCCACCGCGAGGATGGCGCGCCCGGTGAAAGTCCGCGACAGGAACACCTGCAATCCGCCCATCATCGCGAGCGAAACGATGAACGGCACCAGGAGCCGGAGCGGCAGATCGATCGCGCCGATATGCAGGCTCGGGCCGATATAGGGCGCCTCCACCAGGCGGTAATCCACGCCGAACACGAGGACGAGCGCCACTTCGGTCACGAACAGCAGGCCGAAGAAGAAGGCGAGGCCCTGCAACGACTGGTCGCCGCGCCGCTCGAACGCCGCGTGATAGATTGCGTAGATCGCGACCCCGAGGCCGTAGAACGCGGGCGCGGCGACGACGCTGGCGACGATCGGATCGAGGCCCCATTGCGCGTTGGCGATGTAGGCGATGTAGGAGCCGAGAATGATGAAGGCCGGATGCGCGATGTTGACGATGTCGAGCATCCCGAACGAGATCGACACCCCGACCGTCACGGCCGCGTAAAAGCCGCCCAGCAGCAGGCCGGATACGACCGCGTTGCCGAAGAGGGCGAGGTCCATGTCAGATGGGCCCGCGAGCGCGTGGCATCGTTTCTCCCCCATTCCCCTCCCCCAACTCCTCTTAAGGAGGAGCTTGCTTCTCCCCCTGTGGGAGAGCGCCGGGGTGAGCGGTTGAACTGTGGCGAAACCTACGCCGCTTGGCTAGCGCGTGCCCCGTACTCCGCCTTCAGCTCACGCCGCAGCAGCTTGCCCGCCTCCGTGCGGGGCAGCGCGGCCACGACGTCGATGGCGCGGGGGCATTTCAGGCGGCCGAGGTGCTCGAGACAGAACGCGGCGAGTTCGGCAGGGTCCGCCGTCGCGCCCTCGCGCAGCTGCACGACGCCCTGCGCCACCTCGCCGAGGTCGGGGTCGCCGATCACCGCGGCGTCGGCCACGGCCTCATGGCGCAGCAGCACGCTCTCGATCTCGGCGGGGTAGATGTTGACGCCGCCCGACAGGATCAGGTCGGCGCGCCGGTCGCTGAGATAAAGGTAGCCGTCCAGGTCGAGGTGGCCGATGTCGCCATAGGTCGCGAGCCCGCGCTCGTTGAACGCGGCGGCGGTCTTTTCGGGCGCGTTGTGATACGCGAACGGTGCTGGGAACCCGGAAAACCAGATGCCGCCGATCTCGCCCGTGGGCAGCTCGGCGCCGTCCGGGCCGAGGATGTGAACCGCCACGCCGCCGACCGGCCGACCGACGGAGCCCTTGTGCGCGAGCCACTCGTCGCAGTCGAGGAACGTGAGGCCGACGTTCTCCGAGCCGCCATAATACTCGACGATGATGCGGCCCCACCAGTCGATCATCCGCTCCTTGACGTGGACCGGGCAGGGCGCGGCGGCGTGAATGGCGCGCCGGTGCGAGGACAGGTCGTAGCGGGCGCGCGTCTCCGCCGGCAGCGCCAGCAGTCGGACGAACATCGTCGGCACCCACTGGCTGTGCGTCACCCGGTGGCGCTCGATCGCGGCGAGCGCGCGCTCGGGGTCGAAGCGGCGCAGCATCACGACCGTCATGCCGCGCCCGAGCGCGCTCATGGAGAAGCCATGCGGGGCGGCGTGGTAGAACGGCGCGGGCGACAGATAGACGCCGCTCTCGTCTCCGGCGAGGATGGCGTCCCGGATGTCGGACCCTGGCGCCGGCTGGCCCCGGGCGTTCGCCGGCTGGAGCGGGCGCAGGATGCCCTTGGGATAGCCGGACGTGCCGGAGGAATACATGAACTCGCGCCCGATCGGGCGTTCCGGCAAGGCTGCGGGCGCGAGGTCCGCGAGCCCGGCCGCGTAATCGATGCAACCCGGCGCCGGCCCGTCCACCGTGGCAACCGCGACCTCGCCCCGCAGCTCGGCGGGTATGGCCGGTTCCAGCGCGCGGCTCGTCACCACGAGCTTCGCCCCGCAATCATGGAGCACGTAGCCGAGCTCGCGCGGCCTTAGGTGCGTGTTCGGCAGGGCGTAATACAGGCCGGCGCGGCGGCAAGCCCAGGCGAGCTCGATCGCCTCCGGCCGGTTTTCGAGCAGCAAGGCGATCCGGTCGTTGGCTTGGAGGCCGTGGCCGATCAGCCACAACGCCGCGCGGTTCGCCCGACCGTCGAGCTCGGCGAAGGTCAGGGTCTCGCCGCTGTCGGGAAAAACGCAGGCCGGCCGCCCCGGCTGTCGTTCCGCCCAGTGCGCGAGCTCGTCCATCCGTATCCCTCCGGTACTTGGCGCGCGATCTTAGGGTGCTACCCTCCCCCGGTCGCAAGAGAGCAGGGGGAGGAATGATGCCGGACACCGAGGCCGAGCAGGTCCGCTACGAGATGCCGGCGCCGCATGTGGCGCGCATCGTGATGGCGCGGCCGGAGGCGCACAACGCCCAAGGGCTGCGGATGACCTACGAGTTGAACGAAGCGTTCGACCGCGCGGCGCTCGATCCCGAGATCAAGGTCATCATCCTGGCCAGCGAGGGAAAGAACTTCTCCGCCGGGCACGACCTCGGCGGCGACGGCGGCAAGAGCTGGCGCGATTTCCCGGTCGTCGGCACCTGGGCCGATTTCGACGCGGGCGGCGCGGAGGGGCGCTACGGGCGCGAGATGGAGATCTATCTCGAGATGTGCGAGCGCTGGCGCAACCTGCCGAAGCCCACCATCGCCGCCGTGCAAGGCAAGTGCATCGCCGGCGGGCTGATGCTGGCCTGGGTGTGCGACCTCATCATGGCGAGCGAGGACGCGACGTTCCGCGACCCGGTGATCGATTTCGGCATGCCCGGCGTCGAGTTCTTCATGCACCCCTGGGAGCTCGGCATCCGCCGCGGCAAGGAGTTCCTGTTCACCGCCGACGACCTGTCGGCGGCGGAGGCGAAGGCTTGCGGCATGGTCAACCACGTCGTCCCGCGCGACCGGCTGGAAGCCGAGACCCTGGCTTTGGCCGGGAAGATCGCGCGCAAGCCGCTCATGGCGCTGAAAACGACCAAGGCGGCGGTCAACCACGTGCAGGACGTGCAAGGGCGCCGCAACGCGCAGATGCACGTGTTCAGCCTCCATCAGATGATGCACGCCCACAACCAGCTCGTCTGGGGCATCCCGATGGACCCGAACGGGCTGCCGGAAACCGTGCGGGAGAAGGTGCTGGCGCGGGCAAAGAAGGTGGCGGAGTAAGCGACCGCTCGCATTCCGGGGGAGGGAAACAGGGCTACGCCGCCGTTCGGGCGATCGCGGCCAGCACGTCCGTGCCATAGCGCTCGAGCTTGGACGCGCCGACGCCCTTGATTTGGCTGAGTTCCGGCATGCTCGCGGGGCGCACGGCGGCGATCTCGCGTAGCACGCTGTCATGAAAGATGACATAGGGCGGGACCGATTGCGCCTTCGCCTCGGCGGCCCGCCAAGCGCGCAGCATGTCGAACAGGCCCCGCGGTTCGCCCGATGGCGGCGGGGTCGGCGCGCGCTCCGGGCG
>CAXUIE010000036.1:0-5333 GCA_964250825.1 uncultured Acidisphaera sp.
GTGCTGGCGACCGCCATGGCGAACGACGTGACCAGCAGCGCCGCGACGAGATGCGCTGGATCGCTGATGAAGCCGACGCAGCAGTACGCGAGCACGGTGAGCAGGCCGGCAAGCATCAGGTAGGCCCGCCGGCGATAGCCGAACAGTGGGAGGAAGTCGGAAACGAGCCCCCACGCAGGTTTGAGGATCCAGGGCAGGTCCACCAAGGCCAGCGACGCGCTGATCTGGACGGGCGACCAGCCGGCGACTTGCTTGAGATAAAAATTGAGCGGCTGCCAGATCACGCCGACCCGCGCCTGCCCCAAGCCTTCCGCGACGTAGACTATCGCGAAGAACAGCATCAAGCGCCGGATTTGGCGCCGCCGGTCGGTTGGGGCGGCGCTGGTCATGGCACCGGGCAATTTCGCCGGAAGGCGCAACGAAATAATATCGCGTGCCAGATGCCGGAATAGGGCGTAGTGCTAGAGGCACGGCTGAACTTTCGGCCGGGGCTAGTCCCGATCGCTGCCCTTGTGGCGTGCCCTCTGGCCATCCCCTTGGAAGGTTCGATGCTCCGCACTTCCGCGGAGCGAGGCCGGTATGGAGTCACGTGATGTCCAGTGGTACGGTTAAATGGTTCAACGCGCAAAAAGGCTACGGCTTCATCCAGCCGGCTGACGGCAGCAAGGATGTGTTCGTCCACATCTCGGCCGTCGAGCGAGCGGGGCTTTCGACCCTGAACGAAGGTCAGAAGGTCAGCTACGACCTCGAGCGCGGTCAGCAAGGCAAGACGTCGGCGGCCAACCTGCAAGCGCAGTGATCGTTCGGGCGGCGTGTCCTGCGCGCCGCCCGGTTGGGAGGTTTCATGGCAAGCGCCATCCATAAGTTCGCCGCCGGCGACCGCGTCTCGTTCATGCCGACCAAGTTGGACACGAACGTGCGGCCAGGCATCTACACGATCGTGCGCACGCTTCCCGTGACAACGGAAGGCTGCCAATACCGGGTGAAGAACAGCCAAGACAGCCACGAGCGGGTGCTGAACGAGGCCCAGCTGCACGCCGCTTAGTCGCAGGTTCCGCGACCGTGCCCTGGCTTTCCGCCCCGTTCGGCCGTCGATCGGGATGCTTGACGGCCGCCCCTTGCGCGCCGGAAAGCGCGCCGGCATGGTGCCGCCGGGTGTAACGTTGGTCGTGCTCCCGTCACGTCCGGACGGATGGCGGCCAGCGTTGCATCGGTTCGGAGGGAGCGAATGCGGCTTGCCGTATTGAAGGAATCGCGCGAGGGGGAGCACCGGGTCGCGGCGACGCCCGACACCGTCAAGAAGCTCATCGCGCTCGGCCTCACCGTCGCCGTGGAGGCGGGCGCGGGTGTGGCGGCGGCGATCCCAGATGCCGAGTTCGCGTCGGCCGGCGCCACGATCGAGCCGGATGCCGCCGCTACGCTCGCGGATGCCGGGGTGGTGTTCGCGGTGCAGACGCCAACGGCCGAGCAGCGGGCGCAGATTCCGCGCGGTGCGGTGTTGTTGTGTGTGGTCAATGCCTTCGCCGATCCCGATGCCGTGCCGGCGCTTGCCGCCGCCGGCATCGACACGGCGGCCATGGAGCTGCTGCCCCGCATCACCCGCGCGCAATCGATGGACGTGCTGTCGAGCCAGGCCAATCTGGCCGGCTACCGCGCCGTGGTCGAGGCTGCGAGCACGTTCGAGCGCGGCTTTCCCATGATGATGACGGCGGCGGGGACGGTGCCGCCCGCGCGCGTGTTCGTGATCGGGGCCGGGGTCGCCGGCCTCCAAGCGATCGCCACCGCGCGGCGGCTCGGCGCCATCGTGTCCGCGACCGACGTGCGGCCGGCCGCCAAGGAAGAGATCCGCTCGCTTGGCGCCGCGTTCGTGGGCGTGGAGGACGAGGAAACGGCGGGGCAGACCGGCGCCTACGCGCGCGAGATGAGCGAAGCGTTCCGCCAGAAGCAGGCGGAGCTCATGGCCACCACCGTCGCTAAGAACGACATCGTGATCGGCACGGCGCTGGTCATGGGCCGCCGCGCGCCCGTCATCGTCACCAAGGCGATGGTCGAGGCGATGCGGCCCGGCAGCGTGATCGTCGATTTGGCGGCCGACAACGGCGGCAACTGCGCGGCCACCGGGCCGGGCACGCGCCCCGTCCCCCCAACCGGCGTGACGATCCTCGGCTGGAAGAACTGGCCGGCGCGCATCCCCGTCGCGGCGAGCGCGCTTTACGCGCGCAACCTGCTGACCTTTCTCACCACGTTCTGGGACAAGGACGGGCGGACGCCCAAGCTCCCGACCGACGATGACATCGTCAAGGGCGTTATGCTGACCCGCGGCGGCGCGGTGGTGCATCCCAACTTCCTGCCCTCGCAGGCGGCCTGACCGTCTACCCGATCGCGGAGACACGCAGAGCATGAACCCGACCCAACTCGCCGACGAGGCAAACCGCCTCGCCCAGCGGGCGAACGAACTCGCCGTGCATGCGCGGCTCATGGCGGATGGCGCGGGCATCCCGTTGCCGCCGCACGGCACGGCCGAGGCCGTCGAGCCGATCGTGTTCCTCCTCGCGATATTCCTGATGGCCTGCTTCGTCGGCTATTACGTGGTTTGGAACGTCACCCCGGCGCTGCACAGCCCGCTGATGGCCGTCACCAACGCGATCAGCTCCGTCATCATCGTGGGCGCGATGCTGGCGACCGGCTTGGCGCTGAGCGGCTGGGCGATGGCATTCGGCTTCGTGGCGGTGCTGTTGGCTAGCGTCAACATCTTCGGCGGCTTCGTCGTCACGCAGCGCATGCTGTCGATGTTCAGAGCCCGCGGGAGATAAGGCGCCACCATGTCCGCCAGCTTGACCGCCCTCGCCTATCTCGTCGCCTCCGTCCTCTTCGTGCTCGCCCTTCGAGGGCTGTCGAGCCCCGTCACCTCGCGGCGCGGCAACCAGTTCGGCATGGCCGGCATGGCGATCGCCGTGCTCGCGACCTTGCTGCATCACGGCATCTCGGGCGGCGGCTACACATTGATCCTGCTCGGCATCGTCATTGGCGGCGCGATCGGCACTTATGTCGCGCGGCAGATCCAGATGACGGCGCTGCCGCAATTGGTGGCCGCGTTCCATTCGCTGGTCGGCCTGTCGGCGGTGTTCGTCGCCGCGGCGGCGCTCAACGCGCCCGAAGCGTTCGGCATCGGCACGCCACATCATCTGCACAGGCAAAGCCTGATCGAGATGTCGCTCGGTTTGGCGATCGGCGCGATCACCTTCTCGGGCTCCTTGATCGCGTTCGCCAAGCTGCAAGCGCTCATGAAGGGCGCGCCGATCCTGTTCCCGGGCCAGCACCGGATCAATCTCGGGCTCGGCATCCTGCTCGTCGTGCTGATCGTGGCGTTCGTCGCGACCGGCGGCAATCAGGCGGCATTCTGGCTGATCGCGCTGCTTTCGATCGGGCTCGGCTTTCTGCTCATCATCCCGATCGGCGGCGCCGACATGCCCGTCGTGGTGTCCATGCTGAACAGCTATTCGGGCTGGGCGGCGGTGGGCATCGGCTTCACCATCCAAAACCTCGCCCTCATCATCACGGGCTCCCTGGTCGGCGCTTCGGGCGCCATCCTGTCCTACGTCATGTGCAAGGGCATGAACCGCTCCATCATCAACGTGCTGCTCGGCGGCTTCGGCACCGACGCGGGTGCCGCCGCGGGGCCGGGCGGCATCGCGTCGGATCGGACGGTGAAGAGCGGCAACGCCGATGACGCCGCGTTCATCCTCAAGAACGCCTCCAAGGTCATCATCGTGCCGGGCTACGGCATGGCGGTGGCGCAAGCGCAGCACGCGCTGCGCGAGATGGCGGACCTCCTGAAGAAGGAGGATGTGACGGTGAAGTACGCCATCCACCCGGTCGCCGGCCGAATGCCGGGTCACATGAACGTGCTGCTCGCCGAAGCAAGCGTGCCGTACGACGACGTGTTCGAGCTTGAGGACATCAACAACGAGTTCAGCACCGCCGACGTCGCCTACGTGATCGGCGCCAACGACGTGACCAACCCCGCCGCCAAGACCGACCGGGCGTCGGCGATCTACGGCATGCCGATCCTGGACGTGGAGAAGGCGGGCACCGTGCTGTTCATCAAGCGCTCCATGGCGTCGGGCTACGCTGGTGTCGATAACGAGCTGTTCTTCCGGCCCAACACCATGATGCTGTTCGGCGATGCCAAGAAGATGACGGAGGAAATCGTCCAGGCGCTTGGTCACTAGCCTGATCGCCACGGCTATGTCGCGCATCGGCCGGGCTTCAATCACGTATGCCGGCGAGGGCCGGCACCCATGTGCATCCCGTCCCGTCTGGACTCCCGCTTGCGCGGGAGTGACGGAGTTGGGAGTCAGCTGATCGCGCGCAACGGCGGACGTTTCTCCGCACCCAGGCTGCGGTAGAGCTTCAGATAGTCGAGCGCCAGTCGTCGCGCGGTGAAGCGGCGCTCGAACGCGGCTCGCACACCCGCGCGGGGGACTTCGCCGAGCCGGCTCAGCGCGGCAACTGCGCCGGTCTCGTCCTCCACGATGAAGCCGCTCACGCGGTCCTCGACGATTTCGGGGACGGAACCGCGGTTGAAGGCGATCACCGGCGTGCCGCACGCCATGGCCTCGATCATCACCAAGCCGAATGGCTCGGGCCAGTCGATCGGCAGCAGCAGCCCGAGCGCCCCGCTCAAAAAGGCCGCCTTGTCCCGATCGCCAATCTCGCCCACGAGCTCAACATCAGGGCCGTCGATCAAGGGACGGATCACCTCCTCGAAATACGCCTGGTCGACCCTATCCACCTTGGCCGCGATCTTGAGCGGAATGCCCGCCCTGCGCGCGATGCGAATGGCGCGGTCGGGACATTTCTCCGGGCAGATGCGGCCGAGAAAGGCGATATAGCCGGGCTCGATCGATTGCGGCGTCAATAGGTCCCGCGGCAGCCCGTGCAGCACGGTGCCGACGAAATTGGCTTGCGGCAGCGGGCGGCGCTGTGCGTCCGAGATCGACACAACGGGCGTCTCGTCGAAGGCGGCGTATACTGGCTGCAGCTCGGGGAGGTCGAGCCGGCCATGCAGGGTAGTGACGAACGGGATCGGCTGCCGGCTGAACAGCGAGAACGGCCAATAGTCGAGATGGAAGTGCAGCACGTCGAACTCAGCGGCGCGCTGGCATGCCTCTTCCATCATCAGCATGTGCGGCGCCACGTGATCGCGCACGCCCGGATCAAGCCGGAGCGCTCGCGCGCAGGCGGCGACCAAAGTCGCCGACGTGACGGAATCGCCGCTGGCGAACAACGTCACGTCATGCCCGAGTGCCACGAGCTCTTCGGTCAGGAAG
>CAXUIE010000036.1:5343-15719 GCA_964250825.1 uncultured Acidisphaera sp.
GGACACCACCCGCTCGGTCCCGCCATACAGCTTGGGTGGCACGGCTTCGTATAAAGGGGCGACCTGGGCGATACGCATGAGAGTCCGGCTCCGAAATCAATGGCTGTCTACCGCAACGCAGCAAATAAGGCGGAATCGGGGCGAAACCGCCGTGATGTCGCTGCGATCACCCGGTTTAAGGAGGATGGAACCGTTCATCGGCGGAAACCTTTTCGTCCCGCCCGCCGATCGGCCGAGCACCTGACGCACGGAGGCCTTTTCATGAGTAGCGCCATCCCACCTGCCGCGGCGGATTTTGGCATGCCAAGGCACCCGGTGGCATTCATGTGGCGCTACGTTCGCCAGCACCCGGTTGGCCATGCGACCATCACGCTCTCCGTGCTGGCCGCCGTGGGATGCGGCATCGGCTCGCAATACGCGGTCAAGCACCTCGTCGACGTGCTGTCGCGTGGGCCGGCCGGTCCGGTCTGGGCGGCGTTCGGCCTGCTCGCCGGCTTGATCGCCGCCGATAACATGTTCTGGCGCGTGGGCGGTTGGACGGCGAGCTACAGCTTCGTCCATGTCACGGGCGCGCTCCGGCGCGACTTGTTCCGTCATCTGACGGGCCATGCGCCGTCCTATTTCGCGGACCGCTCGCCCGGCACCCTGGCGAGCCGGATCAGCGCCACGAGCAATGCGGTGTTCACGGTTGAAAGCGCGTTCGCCTGGAACGTGCTGCCACCCTGCATCGCGGTGGCCGGGGCGGTGCTGCTGCTTGGGACCATCAGCCCTCTCATGGCGCTGACCCTGGTCGGGATCGCTGCCGTGCTCTGCTGGATCATCGCCAAGATGGCGGTGCGGGGGCGCGACCGCCACCAAGCCTACGCCCGGGAAGCCGCCGCGGTGGACGGCGAGTTGGTCGACGTGATCGGCAACATGCCGCTGGTGCGCGCGTTCGGCGCCACGCTTCGCGAGCGGGAGCGCTTCGCCGAGCGCGTCGGGCGCGAGATGCGCGCGCGGGGAACCAGCCTCCGCTACCTCGAGCGGCTGCGCTTGTTTCACGCGTCGACCACCGCCGTGCTGACCGCCGGGCTGCTTGCCTGGGCGATCCTGCTGTGGCGCGCCGGTGTCGCGAGCACGGGCGATGTGGTGCTTACAACCACCATGGGGTTCGCGATCCTGCACGGAACGCGCGATTTGGCGGTGGCCCTGGTGGACGCGACGCAACACGTGGCCCGTCTGTCGGAAGCGCTGGATACCCTGCTAACGCCGCACGCGCTCCGCGACGCCGAGCACGCCCAAACTCTGCCGCCGGCTCGGGGCCACGTCGCCTTCGAGGCGGTGCGGTTCGCCTACCCTGGATCGGGGCCGGTGCTGCGCGACGTGAGCCTGCGCATCCAGCCGGGCGAGCGCGTCGGCTTGGTCGGCCGCTCGGGTTCCGGCAAGTCCACCATGCTCGGCTTGCTCCAGCGCACCCGCGACGTGTCGGCGGGCAGGATCTTCATCGACGGCCAGGACATCGCCGCGTTGCGCCAGGAGAGCCTGGCCGACGCGATCTCGGTGGTGCCGCAGGATGTGATGCTGTTTCACCGCTCCGTGCTGGAGAATGTCCGCTACGGCAAGCCGGACGCGACGGACGACGAGGTCTACGCCGCAGCCGCGGCGGCGGGGTGCGACTTCATCCCGGGCTTGTCCGAAGGGTTCGACACCGTGGTCGGCGATCGGGGGGTGAAGCTGTCCGGCGGCCAGCGGCAGCGGCTGGCGATCGCCCGCGCATTCCTGCGCGACGCACCGATCTTGCTGCTGGACGAGGCGACGTCCGCGCTCGACAGCGAAAGCGAGCAGGCGGTGCAGCGGGCGCTCGACCAGCTGATGACGGGGCGCACCGTGATCGCGGTGGCTCACCGGCTGTCCACCTTGCGGGACTTCGACCGCATTCTGGTGATGGATGCGGGCCGTATCGTGCAGGACGGCGCGCCGGGGGTGCTCGAGCGGACGGACGGGCCATACCGCGACCTCCTCCGCCGGCAATCCTTCCACGTGGTCGACGGCGGGGCGGTGGGCGAGGCTACGGCGGAGGCGGCTTAGCCCCGGCCGGCGCCCCGCCGGCCCTGGTGGGCCGGGCCCTCGGTCAGAAGCCTTCGCGCTCCAGGCGCTTGCGCTCCAGCTTGCGGGCCCGGCGGACCGCCTCGGCGGCTTCGCGCGCGCGGCGCTCGGACGGCTTCTCGTAGTGGCGACGCAGCTTCATTTCCCGGAATATGCCTTCCCGCTGCATTTTCTTTTTGAGCGCCTTGAGCGCCTGATCGACGTTGTTGTCTCGAACCAGAACCTGCACTTGGCCGCCGTCTCCTTCCGCATCGAGGCCCGACCAGGGCCAAATGGCACCGCCCGTCGCCGGACGATCCGGGGGCGGGCGGCGGCTATAGCACGGCGCAACGCACTCGCCAAACGCGGGCGATGACGAAACCAGTCGCGCCCCGGTGGCTTCCGCCCTAAACAGCCCACGCTTCCGCCCAGGATTGAACCAGGATAGGACACGATGATTCGTCGCCGCTCGTTGCTGACCGCCGCCGCCGCCGCCGGTTTCCTGCCCGCCGCTCCCGCCATTCTTCGGGCCGCCGACGCGCCCGGCGTCACCGCCACCTCCATTAAGATCGGCAACACGGACCCCTATAGCGGCAACGCGTCCGCCTACGCCGCCGTCGCCAAGGCCGATGCCGCCGCCTTCCGCATGATCAACGACGCGGGCGGCATCAACGGCCGCAATATCGACTTCATCTCCTACGATGACTCGTACAGCCCGCCCAAGACGGTGGAGCAGGTCCGGCGCTTGATCGAGCAGGACGGAGTCGCCTGCTTGTTCAACACGCTCGGCACACCGACCAACACCGCCATTGTGAGATACTGCAATAGCAAGAAGGTGCCGCAGCTCTTCGTCTCGACCGGGGCCGACAAGTGGGGGGACTACAAGGACCACCCGTGGACCATCGGCTGGCAGCCGAGCTATCGCACGGAGGCGCAGATCTACGCCAAGTACATCACCAGGACGAAGCCGGGCGCCAAGATCGGCATCCTTTACCAGAACGACGATTTCGGTAAGGACTATACAAGCGGCATGAAGGACGTGCTCGGCGCGGCTTATGACAAGGCGACCGTGGTGTCCTTCGAGGTGACCGACGCGACGATCGACAGCCAGGCCGTAACCCTGCAGGGCGCGGGCGTCGACACCTTGCTGGTCGCCGCCACGCCCAAGTTCGCCGCCCAGGCGATCCGCAAGATCGCCGAGATGAACTGGAAGCCGCTCACCTTTCTCACCAACGTGTCAGCCTCGGTCGGCGCCGTCATCAAGCCCGCCGGGGTCGAGAACGCGGTCGGGGTCATCAGCTCGGCCTACGCCAAGGATCCGCAAGACCCGCGCTGGAAGAGCGACCCGGGCATGAACGAGTGGCGCGCGTTCATGGCGAAGTACATGCCCGACGCTGACGTGAGCGACAACAATTACGTGTTCGGCTACGGGGTCACGCACACCATGGTCCATGTGCTGCGGGCGTGCGGCGACGACCTGTCGCGCGAGAACCTGCTCAAGCAGGCCACAAGCCTGAAAGGCCTCGAGAACCCGGTCCTGCTGCCCGGCATCAAGATCAACACCAGTCCCACCAACTACCACCCGATACGCCAAATGCAGCTGATGAAGTGGAACGGGTCGACCTGGGAGGTGTTCGGCGACATCATCGAGGGCGCCAGCACCTAACCCCGGGCTTACTGCGCCGTCGCGGGGCCGGGCACCGCGCCGGCACCCGGCTTGACTGTCCCGTCCGCTTGCGGGACGGTCACAGGCGCGACGACGACCGGCGCGACGCCTCCGCGGGCGCCGATGCCGATCTCGGCCGCACTCGATCGCGGCAGGTCAACGGTGCGGTCATCCACGAACGGGCCGTGGTCCTCCACCGTCACGACGGCCGTCTTGCCGTTTTCGAGGTTGGTCACCTTTGCAACGGTGCCGATCGGCAAGGTCTTGCTCGCCGCCGAGTGCGCGCGCTGATCGAACCGATGTCCATCGGCCATGCGCCGACCCTGGAAGCTCCGCGCGTAGACCGATGCCTTGCCCGCCTGCTTGCGCCCGCTGCGGTCTTCCGCGAGACGGCGTCCGTGCGGCGGCGGCTCCGGGGGAAGCTTGGCGAGGGCGTGTGCCGCTTTCTCCACTTCGGGGTTGTTGGTATCGATCGAAACCGGTAGGGCGGCCGGCGGTGTGGCAGCATAGGGATGCGCCACTATTACTTGCATTGCCAACAAGGCAATGCAACTACCTGACAGGCCAACCTTCGCCATCCCAATTTCTCCCGCGAGCGGAACGGTTGCTCGACGCGCGAAATCGGGTTCGGTTCCTGATGAACAGCCGGCACGCTTCATGACGGCCGCCTGCCGTCTCTCGTCGCTCCGACAAAGCCTAGATTCCAATGGGCGCGGCAACGCTCAGCCGCCCCCGCCCGCGTCGGTCGCCCTCACGAGGTTGCGTCCGAAACTTAGGTCGGAGACCTGAATGCGGGCCACGCCCGGCTTGACCAGGAACGAACGGGACGTAACTACCGCCAACGTGCGTCGGCGTTTTGCAAACCCGATGGTTTCACGCGCAACGTTCGGCCCGCGTCAGAGAGCGTCGCGGCGAAGCGCCCGCTCGACCGCCCGCGCGTAGACCGCGGCGCCATACGGGGTCGCCGCGTCATTGTAGTTGTAGATCGGGCTGTGCGCCGGCCCGCTTTCGTCGCCTTGCCCGACCAGGATGTAGGCGGCCGGGACACGCTCGGCCATGAAGCTGAAATCCTCCGAGCCCATCGACGGCGGATTGTCGCGCCTGACGTTCGCCTCGCCCACCAGGTCCGGCCGCCCCGCGGGGGCCCCCGCGGGCCCCCCCCCGGGGGGGGGCCCCGGGCCGCCGCCGCGGCGGCGAACGCGGGGGCCCGCGCCGGATCGTTGACCAAGGGCGCGAAGATGAGCCGGAAATCGGTCGCGGTTGTCACCCCGAGCCCGGCGGCGACACCCTCGGCGACTTGCCGTAGCCGCGCCTCGATAAGCGCCATCGTCTCGGTCTCGAACGCCCGCGCCGTCCCGGCGATCCGCGCCGTCTGCGGGATCACGTTGTAGGCGTCGCCGGCATGGATTTGCGTGACGCTCAGCACCGCGGTCGTGGAAGGGCGCACGTTCCGCGCGACAACCGATTGCAGCGCGGAGACGATCTGCGCCGCGGCCAGCACGGGGTCCGCACTCATCTGCGGGTGCGCGCCATGCGCGCCCTGGCCGCGCACTTCGATGTCGAAGAAGGCGCCGCCGCTGGCGGCTGGGCCCGGGGCGATCGCGTAGCGCCCGACCGGCATCCCGGTGCGGTTGTGGATCGCGAAAAGCGAGTCGCAGGGGAAACGCTCGAGCAGCCCGTCCTTCAGCATGGCGAGCGCGCCGCCGACCCCCTCCTCGGCGGGCTGGAAGATGAAATTTACCGTGCCGCTGAAATCGCGCGTTTCGGCAAGGTAGCGCGCAGCGCCCAGCAGCATGGTGGTGTGCCCGTCATGGCCGCAGGCGTGCATCACGCCCTTGGTCCGGCTGCGATACGGCACGTCGTTGGCTTCGGCGATCGGCAGCGCGTCCATGTCGGCGCGCAGGCCGACCGCGCCCGGCCCGTTGCCCGAGCGCAGAACCCCGACTACGCCGGTTACGCCGACCCCGCGATGCACTTCGATACCCCACTCCTCGAGCTTTCGAGCAACGAGATCGGCGGTGCGGCGCTCCTCCAGCCCGAGTTCGGGGTGGGCGTGAATGTCCTGCCGGATCGCGTCCAGCTCGGCGGCGTAGCTGCGGATGTGGTCGAGCGCGCTCATGTCAGGCTTTCCTCACGTTCCAGAACACGAATTGCCCCGGGATGATGCCGGTGACGTCGCGCCGGCAGGCGGTGCGGTAGAAATATTGCCCGCCCGGAATGTAGGGCACGAGGTCCAGCGCCGCGCGTTGCAGCAGGGCGGCAGCGCGTTTCTGCCCGGGAAGGTCGGGCATGTCCAGCCACGCGTCGATCTGCGCCTGCACCGGCGGCAAGTCCGGCCAGCCGAACCAGGCCTTGGCGCCGTTCGAGCGCAAGGTCTGGTTGGTGACGGGTGTGGCCACGTCGAGTCCGCCCCAGCCGGTGAAGAAGATATTCCAGCCGCCCTTGTTCGGCGGCGCCTTGCTCGCGCGGCGCTGCACCAGCGTGCCCCAGTCCATCACCGCCTGCTCCACGGTCATGCCGAGCTGCTGCATGGTGTCGAGCGCCACGGCGCACTGGGCCGTGAGCACCGGCTGGTCGGAGGGAGCCATCAGCACGACGCGCTCGCCCGCGTAGCCGGCGTCGCGCATCGTTCCCTTGAGCGTCTTGATGTCGCGCTTGGGGCCGGTGATCTTCTCGAGGCCGGCGTCGCTCGCCATCGGCGTCCCCGGAGGGAAGATGCCGATGCCGTCGCGCCACATCTTGCGGTCGGTCCCGGCGGCGGCGGTCATCAGGTCGGCCTGCGAGATCGCTTCCAGCAGCACCCGCCGCACGGCCACCTTGTCGAACGGCGGATGGAGGTGATTGAGCACGCCCGTGCTCATGGTGCCGAGGGGCCCGGTGTCCTCCGTGCGAATGTTGCTGCTGCGCCCGAGCATGGGCAGCAAGTCGTTGGGCGGGTTCTCCCACCAGTCGACCTCGCCGTTCTCGAGCGCGGCGGCCGCGGTGCCGGGGTCTGGCATCACGCGCCACTCGACGCGGTCGAAATGGACGATCTTCGGCCCGGCGAGCCAGTCCGGCTGGCCGTCGTCGCGCGGCTTGTAGTCGGGGTTGCGCGCATAGGCGACGAGGCTGCCGACGACGCGCTCGCCGGGAAGGAAGCGGAACGGGCCGCTGCCGACGATCTCCTTGATTGGCTGATACGGATCGGTCGCCGCGAGCCGCTCCGGCATTACCACCAGCGCCGGCGGCCCACTCTTGGCCAGACAGTCGAGCACCAGGCTGAACGGGCGATGGAGATGGATGGTGAACCGGCGATCGTCCGGCGCGCCCATCTCGGCGACCCGCGCGAGCAGCGCCTGGCCCATCGGGTCGCGCGCCGCCCAGCGCTTGATGGAGGCGACGCAGTCGCGCCCGCGCACCGGCTCGCCGTCGTGAAAGCGCAGCCCGTCGCGCAAGGTGAAGGTCCAGAGCTTGCCATCGTCCTCGAGCGTGTGGCCCGCGACCATCTGCGGTTGCGGCTTCAACTGGTTGTCGATGCCGTACAGCTGATCCCACACCATCAACGCGTGAAAGCGAGTGATGTAGGCGGTGGTCATCACCGGGTCGATCACGGTGAGGTCGGCCTGCGGCACGTAGCGTAGGATGCGCGTGGCCTGTGCCCGCGCGCTTCGTTGGCGCGCCGCCGCGGCCGTCGCCCCGCCCAGCAAGGCGTGTGCAATGAATGTCCGTCGCTGCATGGCCGGTCTCCCGTAACGCGTGCGGAGCCGGTGACTGGCGTGCGTCCGGTTTGGACGTCTTGTGGCTAGCCAAGCAGCAAAGCGTGTCCGAAATCAAGGGCTCGCTTTCGCGCCCGCCCGTTCGCGCGTAAGATTGGTCGGATGGGCCGTCACAAGGGAAATGCTCCATGATTCGCCGCCGTTCGCTGCTGACCGCCACCGCCGCCGCTGCTTTCGTCCCCGCGGCGCCAGCGATCCTGCGGGCGGCCGAAACGCCCGGGGTCACGGCGACCGAGATCCGCATCGGCAACACGATGCCCTATAGCGGCCCGGCCTCCGCCTACGGCACGATCGGCAAGGCCGACGCCGCCACCTTTCGCATGGCCAACGACATGGGCGGCTTCGCCGGCCGCAAGGTGAACTTCATCACCTACGATGACGGCTACAGCCCGCCCAAGACGGTCGAGCAGACCCGTCGCCTGATCGAGCAGGACGAGGTTGCCTGTCTGTTCAACTGCCTCGGGACCGCGCCGAATACGGCGGTGATGAAGTACACCAACGCGAAGAAGGTGCCCGACCTGTTCGTCTCGACGGGCGCGGAGAAATGGGGCGACTACAAGGAGCGCCCGTGGACGATCGGCTGGCAGCCGAGCTACGTCACGGAGGCGCAGATCTACGCCAAGTACATTCTCGCGCAAAAGCCCGACGCCAAGATCGGCATCCTTTATCAAAACGACGATTTCGGCAAGGACTACGTGACCGGGTTCAAGGACATCCTCAAGGATCGTTTCGACAAGCAGGTGACGCTTGCTTCGTATGAAACCAGCGATCCGACCGTGGATAGCCCGCTGGTCAGCCTGCAGAACGCCGGGGTCGACGTGCTCGCGACGATCGCGACGCCCAAATTCGCGGCGCAGGCAATCCGCAAAGTGGCCGAGATGAACTGGAAGCCGATGCACTTGTTGACCAACGTGTCGGTCTCGGTCGGCGCGGTGATCGACCCGGCTGGACCCGATAAGGCCGTCGGCATCATCAGCTCGGCCTACGGCAAGGACCCGACCGACAGCCGCTGGGACAACGACGCCGGCATGAAGCAGTGGCGCGCCTTCATGGCGAAATACTATCCGGACGGCGACGTCAAGGATGCCGGCAACCTGTTCGGCTTCGGGGTCACCTTGACCATGCTGCAAGTGCTCAAGCAGTGCGGCAGTGATCTTTCACGCCCGAACCTGATGAAGCAGGCGGCGAGCCTCGACTACGATTGCCCCATCCTGCTCCCCGGCATCCGGGTGAAAACCAGCCCGACGAACTTTCACCCAATTCGGGCCCTGCAACTCATGAAGTGGGACGGCAAAACCTGGGCACCGTTCGGCGACATCATCGAGGGCGCCTCCACCTGACGCGACTTCCGCGCTGACGCCGCGCGGCCGGAACGATTCCCCGTCGCCAATCACCGGCTGGTCGGCCTACAGTTCGCCGAGGTCCGGGACAGGGCCGCGGACAGGGAAGGGGAAGCGCCGATGCTCCGTCGAAGGACCGTGCTCAAGGCTGGCGCCGCAGCCGCGTTCGTTCCCGCGGCGCCGGCGCGTTGGAACGGCAAGATCTGGGACCTGTTCGGCGACGTGATTGAGGACGCGTCGACGTGAGGCGTCCGCGTCGCGCCACGGCGAGGTGGCGATGAGCACCATGCACAGGCGCAGCTTGCTGGGAGCAGCCGCGACCGCGGTGTTCGTGCCCGCACGTCCCGCCATCGTGCGGGCGGCCGACACGCCGGGCGTGTCCGCCACCGAGATCCGGATCGGCAGCACCGCCGCATACAGCGGCCCCGCGTCCGCCTACGGGGCGATCGGGCGAGCACAGAGCGCGACTTGGCAGTGGTTCAACGACCAGGGCGGCATTGCCGGGCGGAAGGTCAAGTTCCTGTCATACGACGACGCCTACACGCCGTCGAAATCGATTGAGCAGGTGCGCCGGCTGGTCGAGCAGGACGATGTCGCCTGTTTGTGCAACACCCTCGGTACCGCGGCGAACACCGCGCTGCTCAGATACGTCAACCAGCGGAGAATTCCGCACCTCTTTGTTGGCAGCGGTGCCGACAAGTTCCAGGATCCCAAGACGTACCCCTTCACCATCGGCTGGCAGCCCAGCTACCGGGTGGAGGGGCAGATCTTCGCGCGCTACATCCTCAAGGAGAAGCCCGGGGCCAAGATCGGCGTGCTGTTCCAAAACGACGATTTCGGCAAGGATTACCTGAGCGGCGTCCGTGACGTGCTCGGCGACAAGTTCGACGCGGTGGCGCGGACCGCCTCGTACGAGGTGACGGACGCGACGATCGATAGCCAGGCGATCCAGCTTCAGGAGGCAGGCGCGGACGCGCTCATCAGCGCGGCCACGCCGAAGTTCGCCGCCCAGATCATCCGCAAGGTCGCGGAGATGAATTGGAAGCCGCTGCATCTGATAACGGACGTATCGATCTCGGTCGGCGCGGTGATGCAGCCGGCCGGCCCCGAGAAGGCGGTCGGGGTCGTCAGCGCCACCTACTACAAGGACCCCTCCGACCCGCGCTGGAGTAGCGACCCCGGCATCGCGCAGTGGCGCGCCATCATGCAGAAATACCTGCCCGGCGCCGACCTCAATGACGCATTCTACGTTTACGGCTACGGCGCGATAATGACCATGATCGCGACCCTCAAGCAGTGCGGCGGTGATTTCTCGCGCGGGAACCTGATGCGGCAGGCGGCGAACCTGCGCAACGTCGAGGTACCGTCACTGCTGCCAAGCATCCGGATCAACACCAGCCCCACCGACTATCACACGATCAGCCAGCTGCAGCTGATGCGCTGGAACGGCAAGAGCTGGGACCTGTTCGGCGACGTGCTTTCGGCGACGTCCGCCTGACCGGGGCGCTGCCGCGTCCGCGGCGCGCGGCAGCACGCCAACGCAGAGCGCCC
>CAXUIE010000037.1:0-7267 GCA_964250825.1 uncultured Acidisphaera sp.
CTCTATGCTAGATTGACGGGGTGAGCGATGACGCGGGCGCCCCGGCCCGCGCCGTCATTGTTCATCCTGGCCTGCGTCGCGGGCGCGAGTGCGCTGGCGTTGATCTTCGGCGTGCTGCACCCAGCGTCATTTGGGCTCATCGCCTTGAGCGCGGGCGCTGGCGCTGGGCTCCGCCGGCTGCTGCTCCTAAATGGCGGCGGGGCCATGCTGCAAGCGTTCGCCGCGGCCCTGCTGGCCGGCGTCGTGGGCGCGTTGGGCGTGCCCTTTGGTGTAGGCTCCCCATCGCGCCTTGTGGCGATTTGCCCATGCATGATCCTCGTGCCTGGTCCGCACCTCCTCAACGGCGCCCTCGACATGGCCGCGCTGCGCATCCCGCTCGGGGCGGCGCGGCTGGCGTTCGCCGGCCTCGTGCTGCTGGCGATCTGTGCGGGGCTGCTGATCGGACTGGCCCTGGGTGGGACAACGCTGCCGCTTTCCGAGCCGAGCCAAGAAGCGCCTTTGTGGGTCGACACGATGGCGGCAGGCATCGCCGCCGCCTGTTACGGCGTTTTCTTCTCGATGCCGTTGCGGATGCTTGCGTGGCCCGCCCTGCTCGGCGCGGCGGCCCATGCCGTGCGTTGGTGGGCCGTTTCCGCCTTCGACGTTAGCGCTGCGTCCAGCGCCGGCGTCGCGTGCCTGGTCGTTGGTACCGTCATGGCGCCGATGGCCAAGCGATATCATCTGCCGTTCGCAGCAGTGGGCTTCGCCTCCGTGGTTGCCTTGATGCCGGGCATCTTCATCTTCCACATGGGCAGCGCTCTGGTGCAACTCCAGGCACAACCTGGCCAGACAGCGCCGGCGTTGGCCGCAGATGCTGCGTCCGACGCGGCGACAGCGATCCTGATCGTGGCCGCAATGACGCTCGGCCTGATCGCGCCGAAACACCTCTACACCCGCCTCACCAATCCGAAGGGACGCGCGAAACCCGCGCCGGGATTGCCGAACGATCGGGCCTCGTTATAGTCCCTTGGATATCGGGGAAGATAGAAAATGATCCTTGGGTCAGGCGCCGTCAATTTTCTGCAGACTCTTTATGGTTTCGAGGAAAGTTTTGCGGGGTTTCTCGCGGATTTCGGCGTACAGTTCTCGCCAGTGGCCGTCGTCGGTTCGGTGGCGGATCCGAGCATCTACAATCTCCCGTATCTCGCGCCGGTGACGGACGTGACCGCGACCTACACGGCGGGGGGCACCCCGGTCACGGACAGCTGCACCGGGGTGAAGCTATGGGACCTGCTGAATGACGCCGGCGGCGTGAACGTGACGGCGGCGAAGAACGACATCCTGAGCAAGTATGTTATCGCGACAGGCTCGGACGGCTACAAGGCGGTGTTCTCGTTGGGCGAAATCAACCCCAACTTCGGCGATCAGCCGGTGCTGGTCGCTTACTCCGATACGAACGGGCAGCTCGGTCCTAACGGTAGTGACGGGCTTGCCCGGATGGTGGTGCCGGGCGACGGGGCCGGCGGTCGTTACGTTTCCGACCTCGTGAGCCTGCATGTCGGCAGCCTGCCGGAGCCATCCACGCCAGGGCCGGGCGGCGTGTCGGATCAGTTCACTCTCTCGGGCCAGGTCGCCGACCCTGCAACGTTCACCGCCATCACGCTCGGAGAGGTAGTGACGCCGATGACGGACACCGCCACCTACCTATCCGGCGCGGGGAGCGTCACCGACACGTACACCGGCGTTTCGCTCTGGAATCTGGTGCAGAACTCGGGTGTGCTCACCGACCCCTCGGTCAAGAATGACATCCTCCAGTTCGGTGTCGTCGCCACGGGCAGCGATGGTTATCGCGCCCTCATTTCGATGGGCGAGATCGACCCAGCATTCGGTAATCAGCCGGACATCGTCGCTTATGCCGACACCTTGGGCCAGCTCGGCCCGGGAGGTGCCGACGGAGCGACCCGCCTGGTGCTGCCCGGGGATCATGCGGGCGGCCGCTACGTCTCCAACCTGGTTGACCTCCGGGTCGTCGACTTGACCGCGGCGCTCCCAGTTGATGGTTGATAGTTTTACGCAGCCGGAGCAGAGGGATTCCCGTACAGCCCATCTTCGAGATGAACGTTTCGCCTCAAAGGGCGAAGCGAGGAGGGATTCTCAGGACGGGGTGCAGTGCCGCTACGTCTAGTTCCCGACGGATGGCGCCAGCATATTGCGCGGGTCGACGATGCGGTCGAAGTCCGACTCCGAGACATAGCCGAGCGCGAGTGCGGCCGCCTTCAGGGTAGTGTCATGGTCCATCGCGTGGTGCGCGATCTCGGAAGCCTTGTCATAGCCGATCACGGGTGACAGCGCCGTCACCAGCATGAGCGAGCGCTCGAGATATTCCTCGATCTTCTTGCGGTTGGGCTTCGCTCCCTTCACCAGATACTTGCGGAAGTTGGCGCACCCATCGGTCAGCAAGGTGATCGAGTGCGTCACGTTATAGATCAGCAGCGGCTTGTAGACGTTCATCTCGAGATAACCGCCGGCGCCGCCGAACCCGGCCGCCACATCGTTGCCCATCACCTGCGCCGCGATCATGGTCAGCGCCTCCGCCTGCGTCGGGTTGACCTTGCCCGGCATGATGGAGGAGCCGGGTTCGTTTTCCGGCAGCATGAGTTCGGCGAAACCCGCGCGCGGGCCGCAGCTCATCAGACGGATGTCGTTGGCGATCTTATAAACCGAGACCGCCAAGGTTCGGAGCGTGCCCGATAGGTGCACGAGCGCGTCGTGCGACCCCTGCACAGCGAACTTGTTCGGTGCGGTGACGAACGGCAATCCCGTCAGCCGGGCGATCTCCACCGCCGCCGCCTCGGCGAAGCCCCGGGCGGCGTTGAGGCCGGTGCCGACCGCGGTGCCGCCGAGCGCCAGGTGATAGACGCCCTTGAGCGCGTCATCGGTCCGCTCGAGATCGTCGGCGAGCATCCCGGCATAGCCGCCCCATTCCTGCCCGAGCGTGATTGGGGTCGCATCCTGCATGTGGGTGCGGCCGATTTTGACGATGTCCTTCCATTCTTCAGCCTTCGCCGCGATCGCGTCGTGGAGGGCGCGGACGGACGGGACCAGGCGCTCCCTCACGCCGATCGCGGCGGCGACGTACATCGCCGCAGGGAACGTGTCGTTGGAGGATTGCGACATGTTGACGTGGTCGTTCGGGTGCACGGGCTTTTTGCTGCCGAGCGGCGTCCCCGCGAGCTGACTGGCCCGATTGGAAATGACTTCGTTGACGTTCATGTTGAACTGCGTGCCGCTGCCAGTCATCCAGACGTGGAGCGGAAACATGTCGTGGTGCTGTCCAGCCAGTAGCTCGTCGGTGACTTGCACGATGAGCGCGTGCGCCCTGTCGTCCAGCCGCTTGCCGGCGTGATTGGCGTTGGCGGAGGCCTTCTTCAATATCGCGTAGGCGGTGATCATCTCGCGCGGCATCAGATCCTTGCCGATGCTGAAATGCTCGATTGACCTCTGGGTTTGCGCGCCCCAAAGCTTGTCGGCGGGGACGGCGACCTCGCCGAGGCTGTCGGTTTCCTTCCGGAACTCGGTCACGGAGCGGCCTCCTCAAATAAGGGGGCCATAGTATAGCAGATCGGGCGAACGCGCGCGGGGGTCACGCGGAAACCGGCGCAAGCTCCGGGACGCGCTGGAGGAGAGCGGCGGTAAGCTCTGCCCTCCGATCCCAAAGCGAACGGTACCACTGGAGGCGCGGTCCCGTCTGGTACGCCAGCATTCGCTCCTGGGCGACGTAATCGCGGGCGCTGTCGGCGATGTCCCGCGCGAGGTCCGGCATGGTCAGCAGCTGGGTCAATCGGAGTTGCAATGATTCGGGCGTGTCGAACAGCACACCGGTGCCGCCGTCATCAATGACATTGCCATACACCACGCGGCTGGCGAGCGGTGTCACGCGGCAGGCGCCTGCTTCGACGAATTTGAGGTCCGACTTCGCCCGGTTGAACGGGGTATCGAGCAGCGGCATGAACGAGATCTCGGCAGCTCCGAGAAGGCCGAGGTAGGTTTCGTGGTCGCAGGTTGGCGTGAACGCCTTGTGCGGCGTTTCAAGCGCATCGAACAACGCCTGGTCGTGCACGATCGCAAAGCGAAGCCGGTCGCCCATCTCCTCAGCGATCGCGTTCAGCGCGGGAAGGTACGGCTGCCAATCGGCTTGGCGGTTCAACGCGCCAAAGAACAAGGTGAACCGGCCCGGCTCGGTGAAGTTGCGCGCGTCGGGCAGGGTGCGGGCCGCGTTCGGAAACACCGCTACTTCCTGACTGCGCGGGCGAAGAATGTCGGCGAGCGCGTCCGTGCTTGTCTGAACCGCGTGGACGCCGGAGAAGGCATACTGGTCCTCGCCCCGCATGGCCGCGAAGAAGTCCGGGTGGTCGTCGAACTCTGTGACGATCACGAAATTTTGCGCAAGCAGGCTCCGGATCGTCTCGATCCCCCGCCTCCCCGTCAGCATGGGGCGGTGCAGCACGAAAATGCGCGGCCCGTCACCCACGGGAACGCGCGCCGGCTCGGCGGTTGTTATGAAGGGAGAGACCGTCGGGTCGGTCGCCATCGCCCGCAATGGATACACAACCCGAACGTCGCTCACCCCGCCGACCGGCTTTAGCATGGTCGCCGCAACCGTCATGATAGCGCGCGGCTGGGCGCGCACGCGCCATACGTATTGCAACGGGGCCGACCGGGTCGCGTACTCGGCGGGATCGACGCCAACGGCGCGAAGTCCGGGTTCCATGGCACGAACGAACGCCGCTCCTCGTTCCGGCTCGAAGATGCGCGGCGTAACGTCGCAGGGCGTGAGGCCTAAGCCGTTCAGGCCCTTGCGCATCGTCTCGCGCGTGAACCAGCGCAGGTGCGTCCGGTCGAACAGCCCGGAAGGCTCGTAGTGCCAATTACCTTCGAGTAGCCGGGCGGCGAAGCTCCAGTGCTCCAAATTGGGCACGCAGATAAGCATGAGGCCTTCGGGCGCCAGCGCCGCCGCATGCTGCTTCAGCAGCTCCCAAGGGTCTGCTAGATGCTCGAGGACGTCGCCGTAAACGACGCAATCAAGCCCGTCCGGCACGTCGAATGGCAGCGGCTCTTCCTCCACGTCGCCCGCCACCATGTCGTCGAAGTGAACCGCCGCCTGCTCGGCTGCGGCTAGGTTCTTGTCTATCCCGAGCAGGCGCGCCCGGGGGTTAATGCGACGATAGGCGGCGGCCAGCGCTCCGCGCCCGCAGCCCACTTCCAGCACGGTGCGCGCAGTCCAGGGAATGCGGATGAGAAGGTCCGGATTGGGCGGGTCTGTCATGGATGCCGGCGGAGTGTTGGGTTGCGCTTCTAGGCGTTCTGATCGCCTGCCTTCAAGCGTGATGTATTTTCGGACGTCTTTTCGCGTATAGTGACTCTGATCGGGAGTCGCCTTTCGGTTGAGGGCTAGCGAAGGCTGCTGAAAGAAAGCCGAGTGAGTAGGCGAGCCGCCAGCGAAGGCCGATCAAGCGCGTGCTGTTCGGCGGCAGCAATGCCAACCAGCACAACGACATCGCCACCATCAAACGCCGGGAAAGATTACGCCAAACCCAACGCCGATCGCCAAGCAGGCGTCGGGTGTGAACCGTAGAAGCGCCTTGCCAATACAGCCGGGTTAGCAGCCAGCCCGGCTGTAGGCGGGTTGCCTGGATGCTGTGGCGGACCACAACGTCGCCATCGAACAGCACCGGCTCTCCCTGATCCTGCAAGCTCCAAGCGAGCTGCACGTCCTCGTCCGACAGCAACCCCCCACCAAGCCGTCCCGCTGCCTCGTTGAAGCCGCCGGCCCCGAGTAGCGCGTCGCGGCGCACGGTCATGTTCGCGCCATATGGTTCAAGCGTCGCAGGGACGGCGGCGGTGCGGAACTCCCCACTGCCCGCCCACTCGATCACGGAGAGAACCCCGACCAGGCGAGGCGGCCACCAGTCGGGCAGCGGTTGTTCCCATCTGGGCAAGATGCGGCCGGCGAGCACGGCCGGCGATCGCGCGCTCCTCGTGATCGCGTCCATGATGCGCTCGATCCAGTCGCGTTCGGCGACGGCGTCGTCATCGATATAAGCAATGTAGGTGCCGCGTGCGGCGCGCGCTCCGGTGTTGCGTGCCAAGCTCAACCCCGATCGGTCGACCCGCACGAGCCGGGCATTGGGCATTTCCGCGACGAGCGCCGCCGCTTTGACGGTGGCCGCGGGACTGCCGAAGCTGTCCACCACGACCACCTCGAACCGATGGCTCGGGACAGTTTGTTGGACGAGGCTGGCGAGGCATGCGCGGAGGTAATCCGGCCGGTCATGGGTGCAGACGCAAACGGTGATATCAAGCACGCGCGGCTTCCGGAAAGCCCGGAGCGGCCGCGACCGGCAGCGGCGTCATAAGACCTAGGCGGCAGAGTTGGGCGCTGCCTTCGAACCGGACGGATTGTTCGTTCCAAAGCGTGAGCGCCAAATCCTCGGCCATGACGGCGGCATATCGTTTGTACTCCCGCGCGCCATCGAAATATTCGCCCCGCTTCGCCTCGCCCCTGGCTTTCGGCCCGAAATCGCCGAGAAACTTGAAATGCAGCAGACATCCGCTACCGGCGGACAACCGGACGGGCGTTATGCGGTGCGTTACGGCGAGGTAGCGCAGCCCGCGCCGCCACCGCACGAGCGGCACCTTGGCGAGATTGGGGGGCCGCTTCGCCCGCCAGGACTGGACAGTTCGGTTGCGACGAATCGGCCCAATCCGGTTCGCGACGTCGTAGAAGCGTTCACTCATCCGCAGCGGGAGGCTGGGCGTCTGCCAATGCGGATAGAACACACGCTGTCGCACGCCGCCGTAGATCTCCCGCGGTGGGCAGTCGTAGCCGGATTTGGTGTGCCAGTATGGGCCAGGATCGAACCAAGGACAGGCGAGGAGGAACGGCTCGCCGGCGGCGTAGGCAGCCGTGCCAAGTGGCTCGGAGCCGTACATGTCAAGCATGAGGCACGCCAACGCTTCGGCGCCTTCCCGGTCCAGGCAATCGCACAAGGCGCGGAGCCGAATCGTTTCGCTGCCCGGAAAGCACAGCAGTTCGTCGGCATCCATGGTGAGACACCAGTGCCCGGCACCGTATCTGTCGAGCAGCGCGTCAAGCCAGGCCTGGCCGCCGCCCGCTGCGGCAAACGATCCGGCGGCCGCGAATAAGTGAACGTCCGGCTCGGTGCGTAGCAGCTCCATTGTTTCATCGGTGGATGCGTTGTCGACCACCAGGAATCGATCGGCGCCA
>CAXUIE010000037.1:7277-8952 GCA_964250825.1 uncultured Acidisphaera sp.
CCAAGCTCGCGATAATAGGCGAGAAAATGGGGCAAGCGTACCGCCTCGTTCCGGGCTTTCACAAACACGCGGATTTCGGGGCGGCAGGTTGATGGCGGAGACACCGACAGAGCGCGCGGCGAAGCGCAAGCGTCCGCGCTCACGATGGGTCAGAACGGTCCATCAACTGTCAATACAACATGCATTATATGATAGACAACCATGAAGTGCATCTGACGCCTGTTTCGTCTACCTGGGTTGGGGTTGGCGGGCCGGACGTCTAAGATCCGGTTATGGCAGCATCAGCCCAGCTTCCCCCAACTTCCGAACCTACGGTCCAGGAGCTGATCGCTGCCAGGTCGACGCTCGCCATGCACGCGATGGATGGGCTTCTGCTCGACGGAGTGCCTCTCGCGAGCATAGCCGATGGGCTCGGAACACCGAGCTGGGTCTACTCGGCCCCAGCGATCCGCGCCCGCTACCACCTACTCGCGGCCGCCATGCGTGAGCGGGATGCGAGCGTTCATTACGCCGTGAAGGCAAACGACCATCTGGCGATTCTGCGCGTGGTCGCGGCCGAGGGAGCGGGGGCTGACGTGGTGAGCGGCGGCGAGCTGCTTCGGGCGCTGGCCGCCGGCATTCCCGCTTCCCGAATCGTTTTCTCGGGCGTGGGAAAGAGCCCAGACGACATGCGGCTCGCGCTCGAGCACGGCGTCGGACAGATCAACGTTGAAAGCGCCGAAGAACTCAATCTGCTTGCCGACGTCGCCGCTGCCCGTGGACGGGTCGCCCAGGTCGCCTTGCGCGTCAATCCCGATGTCGAGGCTGGGACGCATCACAAGATCAGCACCGGCCGCGCTGGCGACAAGTTCGGCATCCCGTACGGGGACGTGGCGGCTCTCTACGCGCGCGCGGCTACTCTTCCCGGCGTCGCCCCAATGGGGCTCGCGGTGCACATTGGCTCGCAGGTTCTCGCCGTCGCATCATTCCAGGCGGCCTTCGCGCGACTGGCGACACTGGTGCGGGAACTGCGGGCCGTCGGTCACACCGTCGAATTGGTCGATTGCGGCGGCGGGCTCGGCATACCGTATCGCGACGAACCTGCGGTGAGCCCGGCGGCGCTGGCTGAGGCTGTTCGCGAGACGCTCGGAAGCCTTGACGTTCGGATTGCGCTTGAGCCCGGGCGCTGGCTCGTCGGGCCGGCCGGGGTGCTCCTAGCGTCTGTTCTCCTGGTCAAGCAAAGCGGCGCGACGCGCTTCGTCGTGTTGGACGCCGCCATGAACGATCTCGTCCGGCCGGCGATGTACGAGGCGTGGCACGGGATCGTGCCGCTGGCGGCCACCGACGCTGTTCGCCCGGCGGAGCTCGTTGACGTGGTGGGGCCGGTTTGCGAAACCGGCGACACGTTCGCGCGCGGGCGCGCCCTTCCGCCGCTGCGCCCCGGTGCGCGCGTGGCGATCCTGGATGCGGGCGCGTATGGTGCTGTTATGAGTTCCACGTACAACGCGCGGCCGCTCGCCGCCGCCGCGATGGTCGATCGGGGAGTTTGGGCGACGATCCGACCGCGCCAGGCGGTCGAGGCTTTGTGGCAGAACGAGCGGATCCCGAGCTGGTTGTGATGCGGGAGATTTCATGAGCGGACCCGAGGTCGGCGAAACCGATCGGTTGCTGCGTCGGATCAAGAGCCGTCGCGCCA
>CAXUIE010000037.1:8962-10585 GCA_964250825.1 uncultured Acidisphaera sp.
GTCGCGCCATAGCCCGCCTGGCGCTGCTGTTCGAGGCGCTGTGGCCGGGTATGTGGCCGGCGGTCGGGGTCGCCGGCCTGTTCGTTTGTCTCGCATTGGCCGGGTTGCTGCGAGCCGTCCCGCCTTGGGCGCATCTGGCTCTGCTCGGAGGCGCGTGCTTGGCGTGCGTGAGCCTGCTCGTTCGCGGTTTGCGTGGGCTTCGGGTTCCCGATGACGGGGCGGCGGACCGGCGGCTTGAAGGCGCTTCGGGTCTCCGCCATCAGCCCTTGGCCGTTCTCGACGACCGTCCGGCTCGCACCGGACCGGACCCCGACCCGGTGCATGACGAATTGTGGCAGGCGCATGTGTCTCGAGTCGTGCGCCAAGTCCGGCGGCTTCGCATCGGGCTACCGCATCCCGGCCTCGCCCGGTTCGACCGCCGGGCATTACGCGGGGCATTGGTAGTGGCCCTGGTCGCCGCCATCGCCATTGCTGGGTCAGACGCTCCGGCGCGTCTGGCCGAGGCAATCAATCCCGAGCTCCCGGTCGGGCCGATGCCGCCTCCGGCGCAGTTGCAGGTTTGGATCACCGCGCCGGCCTATACGGGCCAACCTCCACTGTTCCTCAAGCCGGGCGGCGGCGCCCATTCCGTGCCGGCGGGCGCGCATGTGACCGCGAGCCTCACGGGCGGCGACAACGAGGCGCCTTCCCTCCTACTGAACGGCCGGGGGGAAAGGTTTCGGGCACTCGATCAGGGGAGCTCTCAGGGCGACCTCGACCTCGACGGCGGCGGGCGGCTATCGGTAGATCGCAACGGCCACGAACTCGGTGGCTGGGATATCGCCGTGATCGCCAATCAAGCGCCGGATGTCAGTTGGACGGAGCCGCCCGGTCAAGCGGTCCGCGAATTGCAGACCCGGTTCCCGTGGCAGGCTTCGGACGTGTATGGAGTTGTGCAGTTGAGCGCAGAGCTGCGCTTGGACGCACGCCCAGGCGCGCCACCGCTGACTATCACGATTCCCGTGCCGGGCGGCACGAGCAAGTCGGCGAAGGCCGTCATGCTGCAGGATCTCACGAGCCATCCCTGGGCGGGGCTGCCCGTGACCGCACGGCTGGTCGGGCGTAATGCGGCTGGTTTGACCGGCGCGAGCGCGGACGCCCCAATCAGCCTCCCCGAACGCGCCTTCCGCAACCCGCTGGCCCGAACGTTGATCGCCGTTCGGAAGGGATTGAGCCTCGACCCGACTGATCGCGCGAGCGCGCTCCGTCTCCTGTCGGCTATGCTGGGCGCCCCCGAGGGGCTCGCGACTGGCCCCGGCAATTACCTCAACCTCGCCGACATTCACGCTAAACTGCTGCACGACCGCGCTCCGGGCGCGGTTGCCGAGGCGCAGGCACAGATGTGGGATCTGGCGCTTCATCTGGAGGACGATGGCACCGACCGCACCGGGCGCGCCCTCGAAGCCGCGCGGCAGGCCGCGCGAGAGGCGCTCGAGCGCGCGAAGCAGGAGCCGACCGCGGCGAACCGCGCCGAACTCGATCGTAAGCTGGCCGAGCTGGAAGCGGCGATTCGCGAGCACATGAGCGCGTTGATGGAGCAGGCGCGTCGCGAGAACGCGGAGACGCCCTACGACCCGAATGCAC
>CAXUIE010000037.1:10595-13020 GCA_964250825.1 uncultured Acidisphaera sp.
GGCGCAGAACATGTATTGGCGTTATCTCGACAGAGCCGGGTACGCGGCGCGCGACGCGGCGCGGCAGGGACGGATGGATGAAGCGCAGCAGCGAATGGCCGAACTCGAGCAAATGCTGGAGCAGTTGCAGAACGCGCGGCCGGAGCATGGGCCGGCCGACACGGCGAACGCCGCGAAGCGGCTGCGCGGACAGCAGCAGATGGGAGCGCTGCAGGACATGATCGGACGCCAAGGACATCTGCTTGACCATGCGCAGAGCCGCGTAACCCAGGATCCGCGCGGAGGTCGCGCGCCCGACGAAAGCCCATCGAGTTTGCCTAGGATGCCGGACAGGGCAAGGACGCAGGAGGGGGCGAAAGCGCCGGGCGAAACCGGGCAGGAGGAGCAAGAGGGCGACCGGCGCGTGCAGCAGGCGTTGCGTCGCGCGTTGGGCGAGCTCATGCAGGAGTTCGGCGACCTTACAGGCAAGGTGCCCCAAAGCCTCGGCGACGCCGATCAGGCAATGCGCGACGCCGGGCAGGCTCTCGGTCAAGGCAAGGACGGTGCCGCTGGACAAGCCGAGCAGCGGGCGATAGAGGCGTTGCAGAAGGGCGGGCGCGAGATGGGCCAGCAGATGGTCCAGCAGTTTGGGCCCGGCCAGTCCGGTCAGGGCGACGAAGGGGAGAGTGCCGGCGAGACCAGCCCCAGCCTGCAGGATGGGGGCGGCGATCGCGAGATGGCGTCCGGGCCGAACGAGGGCCAGCGAGGCGGGGGCAAGCGAGACCCGCTCGGCCGACAACTCGGACAAGGCAGCGCCGGCTCCGCCGATAGCGATTCGGTCCGTGTCCCCGAGGAGATGGAGCGTCAGCGCACTCGCCTCATCCAGGACGAGCTGCGCCGGCGCGGTGCCGAACGAAGCCGGCCGCAGCCGGAACTCGACTACATCGGACGGCTCCTCAAGGAGTTTTGACCGCTCCGTATCGCCGCGTCTGCGAACGCTGGCGACCAAGTTACCGGCATCAGGATCCCACGGGCCTGACCAAAGCTCGGAAAGCTATTCCTAAGCAACGCTATCGTCGTGATCGATAATATTGCTGACGGTTTACGACATAGCCTCGCGCGCGATGCCGGTTAATGGTCTAAACATCAATCCATGCGTGCGACCCATGGTTGATGCGGTGACGCCTCGATTATTTCGACGAAAAACGTCAAGAAACTTTACATCAAATGCACAATGCACAATGAAGCAGCAAATAGATAATTGATAACGAATAGATTGCGGCAGTGGTACGTAAACTGCAAGGCCAACGCGTGCGAACAGCTTGTTCTTACACAAGTCGCGTGATCGGAACCAGAGGAGGTTCCCATGGGTTCTACAAAGCTGCTGCTCGCCGGCGTGGTTGTGGCTGGCGGTGCATTGGCATCCGTGTCTCCGGCTCACGGCGGTGCCATGCTCGACATGGTTAAGTTTTCCGTGCGGCAGCCCGATCTGGGGCGTTTGGCGAACCCGTTCGAAACGCCAAGCTCGCTGGGTCTCGGCACTGAATACTTCACTGTCGACACTGGCGGCACCGTGTTCTTTCTCGGCGGAATATTGACCGAGAACGGCACCCGTTTCGACCTGGCAGGGCAGCTCAGCCTCGACGAGCTCGTCCTACTTTCATCAGCCAAGCCCGCGATCCTCACCGTGCTCGGCCTAGGCTTGCTCGGCGTCGGATTGCTCAATCGCCAACGAGCGCAACGCCGCGACAAGCCCGCCTCGTAGGCGGCCCATCCTCAGCTGAACCCTGCAACTGCCGTGAGTACGGCGCACTCGACAACCTGCTCGGCCGCGCCGAGCACATCGCCTGTGTAACCGCCGATACGCCGCCAAGCGGCGGCGGCCACGGCCAGCACCGCAGTGGCCGATGCCGCCAATCCGACGATGCCGCAGGCAGGTCCGAGTGCGAGGGCGCTGGCGGCCGCGAGGACCAGTCCCACCACACTGGCGACCGGGCGAATGGGAGCGAGCGAGGCGCCCAAGCCGTTCGGGCGGGCTGGTCGGAGCAGGCACAGCAGGCCGATCATCGCGCCGCGACCGAGGGCGCCGGCTGCGGCGAGTGCGGCGAACGCCGTATCAGGCTGCCGCAAGCTCGCGATCGCCGCGCCTCGAATGCTGAGCGAGAGAACCAGCGCGATCGCCCCGTAGGTGCCGATCCGGCTGTCGCGCATGATCTCGAGCGTTCGGGCGGGTGTGTCTCCTCCGCCCCAGCCGTCGGCCGCGTCGGCCAGCCCATCCTCGTGCAGACCTCCAGTCAGCAACACGGACCCGACCAGCGCCCAAACAGCGCCGGCGGCAGGTGGTAAGCTCATCGCGCGGGCGGCCCAAAACACGCATCCGACGAGCCCGCCGCCGACCACGCCCACCAAAGGGTAGGCCCACACGCATCGCCCGGGCTCGGGGGAT
>CAXUIE010000037.1:13030-15660 GCA_964250825.1 uncultured Acidisphaera sp.
CAGTGAGCGCGCTGGTAGCCGCGAAAGGAGAATGAACGCTCCCGACAGTTCAGCGCGAATCAGGGTCGGTCCGCGACGCCGGCCTCGGCGAAGGTCGCCATCCCGGCGTGGCAAGCGAGGGCTCCTCGAAGCAGGGGAATGGCGAGCGCGGCCCCGGAGGCTTCGCCGAGCCGCATTCCGAGATCGAGCAGAGGCTGAAGACCGAGCGCGATGGCGAGCGCGCGATGCGCGGCCTCACCAGACACGTGCGCGAGGGTTGCATGTGCGAGCGCGTCGCGCGTCAACCGGGCCAAGGGCGCGGCCGCCGCAGTACAAACGAATCCGTCGAGAAGCACGGGCACCCGCTTGCGCCGTGCCGCTAGCACGGCCCCCAGAATAGCGGCAAGCTCGCGCCCCCCGAGCCTGCGGGCTGCTTCCAGCGGGTCGGCGAGCGCCTCGCGGTGCCGCCGCAGCCCGGCATCGACGGTCGCAATCTTGCGCCCGAGCCCGGCATCGTCGACGCCGGTTCCGCGCCCCGCCCATTGTGCGCCGTCGCCGCCTAGCAGGCCGGCGCAAAGGGCCGCCGCGGCCGTCGTGTTCCCGATGCCCATCTCGCCCAGGCAAAGCAGATGAACGGCCGGGTCGACAACCGACATGCCGACCTCGACGGCTTCGAGGAAGGCCGTCTCGTTCATCGCGGGCGCTTGGGTGAAGTCCTCCGTAGATTTCTCGAGCCGGAGCGGCACAACGCGCAGCCGCGCCCCGCATGCGGCGGCGAGCTGGTTGATCGCCGCCCCGCCCCGCTCGAAATTGGCGACCATCTGCTCAGTGACGGCGGCGGGGTAGGCCGACACCCCCCGCGCTGTCACCCCATGGTTGCCGGCGAATACCACCACGTCCACCCGCTCGAGGCTGGGCATTGCGTTTCCTTGCCAAGCCGCGAGCCAGGCAACCAGATCCTCAAGTCGGCCGAGGCTCCCCGGCGGCTTGGTCAGCTCGGCTTGTCGTTGGCGAACCGCGTCCGCGGCGGCCCGGTCGGGTCCGGGCAGGTCGAGGCAGGCCTGGTGCAGTGCGTTCCGCATGATCATGGCGGCGTTTCCTTGGCGATGACATGAAAGAAACTGCCGCTGACCCGGCCGCGCCGGCCGCCTGCGGGGCCGAGTTCATTGCCGAGCGCGTCGGACAGTTCACAAAGCGGATCGTCAGACCCTGGGTCCGCCAGCGTGGCGTAGTGGTACTCATGGCCGCGTAGCGCGGTTCCTGCTGCCCCAATCGGGCCGTTTGCGCGCAACACGGCTTGCCGGTAGCCGAGATGAAGCCGGCGGCGAGCAAAACTAGTCCGATGCCCGAGCAACCCCGTCATTGGGTGGCGGCAGCCGTCCGCGTCTTCCAATTCCTGGCCGAGCACCATGAAACCGCCGCACTCGCCGTGCACCGGGCGGCTTTCGGCGAACTTGGCCAACCCTGCCCGGAATCGTTTGGCGGCGGCGAGCCGTCCAGCATGCAGCTCGGGATAGCCGCCTGGCAGCCAGCACGTATCGCACTCGGGCGGCGGCGGCTCGTCAGCCAACGGGGAGAACGGCACGATCTCGGCCCCCGCCGCTCGCCACCCGGCTAACACATGGGCGTAGATAAAACCGAACGCCGCGTCCGAGGCTAGCGCCACACGCTGTCCTGGCGGGGTAAGACCTCCGCCCGAGTCGGAAACCGCTCCCAGAGGTCTGGCAAGCCGGGCGATCGCGTCTAAGTCGAACGCCCGTTCCGCCGCCCCCGCGAGCGTTTCGAGCAAGGTTGGCAGCTTGGCCTGCTCCGACGCCTGCACGAGGCCGAGATGCCGTTCGGGCATCGCCAGCGCCGGGTCGCGCGGGAGTGCGCCGAGCACCGGAACCCCGATCGCCTCGACGGCGGCCGCGGCGGCGGCGCGATGGCGCTCGCTTCCGACCCGGTTCAACACCACCCCGGCGATTGCCACGGCCGGGTCGTGGGTCATGAACCCGCGCGCCACCGCCGCCGCGCTCTGCGACTGGCCGGAGACGTCCAGCACCAGCAGCACCGGCAATCCGAGACGCGCGGCGATGTCCGCCGCCGCGCCGGATCGGCCGGGCGGCGCCGCGACGCCATCAAACAAGCCCATCGCGGCCTCCACGATGAGGAGTTCGGCCTGTCCCGCCGCCTCCACGGCGAGAACCTGGAGCAAGGTAGGCTCCATCGCCCAGCTGTCGAGATTGACGACCGGCGCGCCGGTCGCTGTCGCGTGGAACGCGGGGTCGATGTAGTCCGGTCCCGATTTGGCTGCCCGGATTGTCAAACCGCGCCGCCGCAAGGCGGCGATCAATGCGAGGGTGATCGTTGTCTTGCCAGATCCCGACCGGGGCGCGGCGACGATGAAGCCGCGCGCTCTCACGGCGACGCCTGACAGCACGGGGCGCGCCTCGTATAGTTTGCGCCGTGGATCGCGGGCCATCGCTTCGCCGGGGATGGACCACCGGCGCCTGTGCCACGGCGGCGGCGAAGGCCGCGTATGCCGCGTTGCGGACGGGCGTGTTCCCCGATCCGGTCGTGATCGCGCTGCCCGGCGGCCAGCGCCCGGCGTTTGCGCTCGCCGAAGCGCGCGTGGGTGTCGGGTGGGCCCAGGTCGGGGTGGTAAAGGA